>NZ_JBHIOP010000083.1:0-3944 GCF_042195625.1 Bartonella sp. AP9QHHD
GACTATACGTATATTGTAGCTATACTTTTGAACACGTGTTTTGCTTTCTATTGATGCTTGTAAATCTTGGGCACGTGCCCATTGTATTATTCGCTCAGAGATTTTGATAAGCTCTTGCTCATCTAATGTCTCTACACAAATATCAATGCCTTTATCAAAACCACTAAAAATCCCCCCCAATCGTGTTAAAAGAATTATAAGTATTTGTAGGTGATATGCACCGATACTCCCCACTATAGTGAATATATTTACAAGCTACAGAAATAATTTCATTAGATATTTCAGCTTCAATACGGACATTGTAATTATCATGAAGACGTATAAAACCAAAATCAAATTGAATAAAGCGGTCGGGCAAAACCAACCACATTTTTCTAGGTTCCGTTGAAAACCACCCTTGTGTTTTAAGAACGCGCATTGCTGCTGTGAGACTTATCGAGCGCTGTTTTGGCTTCTTGCGCGTTAGAATATCGTCTAATTCCCCATTTTTATAGGCCTGTGCAAAAAAAAGCAGGCGATCATCCGATGTCATTGTTTTATAATCAGCAAATTCTGGCACAGATAGTTTTGGGGTAGATCTATCACTCCTTAAAGCCTCCATATCACCAAGTAATGCTTGTGCAACGGCAGAATGATTAGTAGCTTCCTCGCNCCACTTTGTTTAAAGCGGTTGTGATATGGCTTTCGGAAAGATCTGGAGCTTTAACATTAAAATCCTCCTTCGCATAAAACAGCACATCTCCATATTTACGCTGTGATTTTTCACCTCTAGAATATTCCCAGCCAAGACAATAAGCAGCGGTGGTGAGATTAGCCGAAAGCAAAAACTCTTTGCCACTCTCTCCATAATTTTTTACACCATAGCCAATGCCAATAATGCGATCGGGAAGATGATAATGCGCAAAAGTATCACCCACGTTATCACGATAAGGCTCCCAGCCCAGTCTTTTTAAAATTTCTGTGACATCTTTGGTTTGCATCATCATTCCCCCAGCATGATCTGTAATTCTTTTACATAAAAATTACTTATGTAATACTTAGGCTCTCTAGAAAGACTATATATTTCCTCACTATCAATTTCACCTCTTCCATAGTTTTTTCCAAAAACTCTTGTAAAAAGGGATAGGTTGCGGAGTGGGAGTGTTCTCAATCTTTTCAATCGGTTGGTCACCATCAAGTATCTCTTCTCCCGCGTGTACTTTAATTCTTTTACAAAGGAATTCATAAAAATTACTGGCGTAATATTCGCAATTATCCAATGGATACATAACATAGATTGGACATTCTCCATCCCTAAACTGCGTATAATCAAAGTAAAATGTCTCACCAAAATCAGTTCTACTGACAACAAGCTGTTCTAATGTCGCAAAACCATGTTTCCTATGATATAAGTTTTTATGCACAATATCACCAGCAGGATGATCCTCAAAACTTGCGTTATAAATGCTAAAAATTTCCTCATAACCAATTTCTCCTCCCTTATAATTTTTTAAAAAATCCTTATAAGAAGTTGTAAATTGTAAACCGAGAGCTTTCTCCGCCCTTTCAATCACGAGATCATCAACCGCATTTTTTGCAGTACCAAAATTGATAATATCATTATATTTATCAATTAATACTGCAACATCATCTAAAGTGTAGGTTTTCATAGATGATCCTCAAAACGTGCGTTATAAACGCTCCATATTCCCTCTATCAATTTCACCTCTTCCATAGTTTTTTCCAAAAACTCTTGTAAAAAGGGATAGGTTGCGGAGTGGGAGTGTTCTCAATCTTTTCAATCGGTTGATCACCATCAGGTATCTCAGCTCCCACGCTTTCTTTAATTCTTTTGCAAAGGAATTCATAAAAATTGCTAGCGTAATATTCGCAATCCTCAGATGGAAGCATGACATAAAGTGGGCATTCTCCATCCCGAAACTGCGTATAATCAAAGTAAAAGGTTTCACCAAAATCAGTACTACTCACGACAAGCTGTTCTGATGTTGCAAAACCACGTTTTCTATAATAATTTAAGTTTTGACAAACAATATCATTAAAAGGAAAATCTACACAATCTTCATAAAGACTATAGATTTCATCACCACCAATATCTCCCCCTTTATAATTTTTTAAAAAACTTTTATAAGAAGATGTGAATTGCAAACCGAGAGCTTTCTCAGCCCTTTCAATTACAAGATCATCAACTGCATCATCTTCAGTACGAAAATGGATAATCTCATCATCATATTTATTCACTTTATCAATTAATATTACAACATCATCTAAGGTATAGGTTTTCATAGATGATCCTCAAAACTTGCGTAACGCTCCATATTTCCCCTATCAATTGCCCCTCCTCCATAGTTTTTTCCAAAAACTCTTGTAAAAAGGGATAGGTTGCGGAGTGGGAGTGTGCTCAATCTTTTCAATCGGTTGATCACCTTCAGGTATCTCAACTCCCGCGTGTACTTTAATTCTTTTACAGAGGAATTCATAAAAATTACTGGCGTAATATTCGCAATCTTCAGATGGAAGCATGACATAAAGTGGGCATTCTCCATCCCTAAACTGCGTATAATCAAAGTAAAAGGTTTCACCAAAATCAGCGTAACACACGACAAGCTGTTCTGATGTTGCAAAACCACGTTTTCTAGCATTTAAGTTTTTGAAAACAATATCACCACCAGGGATATCTGCTCCACACTCCTTATAAAGGCTAAAGATTTCTTCACCACCAATTTCTCCTCCTACATATTTTTTTAAAAAGCTCTTATAAGAAGATGTGAATTGCAAATCGAGAGCTTTCTCCGCCTTTTCAATCCGTAGATCATCAGCCACATTTTCTTCAGTACGAAAATTGATAATATCATTATATTTATCAACTAATACTGCAACATCAGCTAAGGTATAGGTTTTCACAAATCTTCCCCTGCGTGCTCTTTAATTCTTTTACAGAGAAATTCATAGAAGTTACTTGCGTAATGCTCTGAATCTCCAGATGCAATTTCAACATAGAGTGGGCATTCACCATCCCAAAACTGAGAATAATCAAAATAAAATGTTTCACCAAAATCAGTTCTATTCACGGCAAGCTGATTTGGTTTTGCGAAACCATTTTTTATATCCGTCAAATGATAGAAAACAATATCACCAGCAGGACACTTATCAAAACTTGCGTTATAAATGCTAAAAATTTCATAACCTCCAATTTCTCCTCCTCCATAATTTTTTAAAAAACTTTTGTAGGACGAGGTGAATTGTAAACCGAGAGTTTTTTCTGCCTCTTTAATCCGTACATCACTAGCTGCATCCTCTGCAGTGCCAAAGTCGATAACATCCGGATACTTATTAATTAATTGTGCAACATCAGCTAAGGTATAGGTTTTCATGGATGATCCTCAAAACTTGCGTTATAAACGCTTCATATTTCCTCTATCAATTTCACCTCTTCCATAGTTTTTTCCAAAAGCTCTTGTAAAAAGGTATAGGTTGCGGAGTGGGAGTGTTCTCAATCTTTTCAATTGGTTGATCACCATCAGGTATCTCAACTCCCGCGTGTACTTTAATTCTTTTGCATAGGAATTCATAAAAATTACTGGCGTAATATTCGGACTCCTCATCCGCAAACATGACATAGAGTGGGCATTCACCATCCCGAAACTGCGTATAATCAAAGTAAAAGGTTTCATCAAGATCATAACTCACAACGAGCTGTTCTGGTGTCGTAAAACCACGTTTTCTATCATTTAAGTTTTGGAAAACAACGTCATTAACAGAAACACCTATAGGATGCTCATAAAGACTATAGATTTCTTCACCACTAATGTCCCCACCTTTATAATGTTTCAAAAAACTCTTGTAAGAGGATGTGAATTGCAAATCGAGAGCTTTCTCAGCCCTTTCAATTACAAGATCATCAACTGCATCATCTTCAGTACGAAAATGGATAATCTCATCATCAT
>NZ_JBHIOP010000084.1:0-3490 GCF_042195625.1 Bartonella sp. AP9QHHD
TGTGTCGATATACGGGAGTGAGGGAAAGACAGAAAATGAAGAGAGTTTTGAGCATCAAGGTTCTTCTCTCAATGCGGATGGTACGATCACCATCACTGCCAAGAAAAAAGATGTGACAATTGTTGGCTCTGATCTTGCAGGGGAAAATGTTAATCTTACCGCAGCTCGTGATGTCAATGTGCTTGTTGGTCATAATAGCCATAAGTCAAACTCTGTAGAAGAACGGGAAGGCTTTGGCTTTCAGTTTGAAAAGAGCAACAGCGGTGCTTCTGTAGGTGTTGGAATTGCAAGCGCCAAAGATACGGGCGATCAATGGGAAACCACTTCCACACAATCACACATCACGGCACGCCAAGATGTGCAGATTACTGCTGACAATGATGTGAATTTACAAGCAGCCATTGTTTCGGCGGATCGTGATGTCAACATTGATGCCGGCAATAATATCACCCTATCAGAAAGCTATGATACCTCTAACGNGCTGGTGTGACAACTTCCGTTGATATCGGTGTCCTTGGCACGGTACAAGGACTAAAAGATTCAGCGGACCGTATGAACAATAAGGATGGCAATAACACCGTTATTAATGGCATACTGACCGGCATGAAAATCAATCACCTCTTTAACAAAGGCAAGAATTTTGTTGATTGGCTGACTGGCAATACGGGGGAAAAGGGGAACACAACCAAAGGACTGAGTAGCTCATTAGGAGGGGTGGGGGGCTCCACCAAGGATGCTCTTGCCAATATGGCTGGCGCATCTGGCAGTGTAACCGTGGGCTTTAAAACTGAGAAAACAGAAGCTTCTTCTCAAGTTTCCACAGCGGTGACAGATAGCATAGAAGGCGGACGCGCTGTTAACATGCAAGCCCACAAAGGCAGCATTCATGGTGTTGGCGCTGATATTATTGCTGGTACCAATCCAATCTATGTGCTGGAAAATGATGCACAGAGCGGAAATATCACTATGGAAGCAGGTGAAGATATCACCTTTGAAAGTGCACAAAACACGCAAAGCACACACAACAGCAGTGAAAGTGCTTCAATGAGTGTTGGCACCGGTTATGGCACGGGTGGCGCAGGGGCAACGGGTAGTGCTGCTTTTAGTCAAGGGGAAGGTTCCAGTGAGGAAGTTCAACACAAAAACAGCCATATTATAGGTAGCGGCACTGTTCATACCACGAGTGGGGCAAACACCACATTGGCAGGCGCCGTGGTTTCTGGAGAGCGTGTAGAAATGGAAGTAGGGGGTGATTTTGCCATTACCAGCCGCAGTGATACGGGACAAACTTCCAGCAAGCAAAACTCTGTTTCTGTTGGGTTTGGTGCTGGACAAACGGGTGGTGGGGGCTCCATGAGCGCCTCTTTCCAAAAGGATAAATCCTCCAGCGATTATCATAGTGTTGTGGAGCAATCAGGCATCAAAGCGGGTGATGGCGGCTTTAATATCATAGTTAAAGATAAAACAACGCTGACCGGAGGTATTATTGAAAGCACCGCGCCGGCAGAAAAAAACAGCCTGACCACAGGAAGCATTAGCACCAGTGATATCAGCAACAGTGCCCATGCTAAAGCCAGCAGCCATGGGTTTAGCCTTTCTGGGAATGACACGATAAAAAACATTGCCAAGAATGTTTTAAATCACGGCAAAGCCAAGGATGGAGCAGAAGGGGAAACCAAATCTGCTATCAGCGATGGGACTATCATTCTTACTGATACAACTGGACAGAGGGCGATGGGGCAAGATGCTGGACAAATCATTGGCTCTCTCAACCGCAACACCGCAGCAGCCCACCAAGCTGTAGGACAGCTAGATGTCGCACCGCTTGAGGGAGCAGTGCATAATCGCCTAGATATGATCAATGATTTATCGGATGAAGGATTGGGATACTGGGACAAAGTGCGCGAAGTCGCAAATGTCAAAGAGCATCCAGTAGGTGAGATTTTGCATGATGAAAATGGCAATGTCCTCTATTTAACCGATGAAAATGGAAAACCTATAAAAGGCAATGATGGAAAAAATATTACTCTGTATCGCTATTTAAAACCAGGAGAAGAAAATCATTTACAAAAAGGCTCTGATGGCAACAGGCGTATGTTCTATAATGGTATTTCTAATTCATCTGATGAAGCAGCCCGTAATGCCGTCAAAATGGCTGATAATGCGCATGAACCCCTTTATTTTACCTACCACCCCCAAGCTAAAGATAAGCTAGTAGAGTTCGGGGTAGCAATTTATGAGTATTTTGGGGGATGGAGTAATTCGACCAAGAAATTCCAAGATTTTGCCTCTCGTTATGGTAATGATGGGGCGATTGTTAGTGCGCATAGTCGTGGTAGCTTAACAGTAGGCAATGGACTACGTGACTTTGAAAAGCGCGGCATCCACGGTATAGCAGAAAAAACAGATATTTATCTTTATGGACCAGCGGATCATGCTCAATCGATAGCGAATGCATTATATGTCGTAAGCGATGGCAAAAATGATCATGTTTACTTACAAAGCCATGCATCTGACCCCATTAGTACGTTGTTTGGTTACAATGCACCTACTTTTTATAAAGTACCTTTAAATCTAGATGTTTCACTTTTGGAGAAAGGTATAAAAAATCCTTTATATATGACGCTGTTTGTAGGAAAAAGTTTATTGACTACAGCAACCTCTCCATTGATAGAGGGAGGGAGGGCGTTAGGCGGTTATGATCCTAGTCCCCATAATTGTTATGGTGATGCAAGTAAAGCGTGTATAACTAATTATGGAACATCTCCTACTAAACAAATTCATTCAATTTATTCGACTTTAGATCATTTATGGAAGAAAAAATGAGACAAATTTTAAAATTATTGAGTGGTATAGTCCTATTAAGTGTGACTGGATGTGACATATCAAAAATTGACAGCAGTCCTCCAGAGTACGTGAGTATGTGGGAGAAGGCAGGTGCAGATTCTACTGAGGTAGGAAAAGCCCTCTTAGAATGTGGAATACCGAGCCTTATTGATGCTGATTCAGAAAATAGAAAGCTTAGTGTTAATGAGGATGCAACAATTTATGCTTGCATGGTTCAATCAGGATTCCATTATAAAGGGAGAGGAAACTGGTGTTATACATTTAGAGAAGAAAACCTTCCCATTTGTCAGCTTGGTGCTGTCATCCCACAGAGAAGTGTTGAGAAGCGCTTAAATAGCCCATTTTGTAAAAGGTATAAAAATGCGGATGAATGCCAACCTTAAGTTTTGCTGTTTGTGATGGTCAACAATCCCTCATCCTTGCCTTCGCTTGAAATGACGGGATTGTTTTCTCAACCAATCATCTCAATATTGGTCACCGTTGTTTTAAGCAGCGATGACAGAAAATATCAACAAGCTTCCGAGCTTTTTTATTGTAAATAAATCCATTGAAAGAGGGGAAGAATGAAGAAAATCTTAAAACTGTTGAGTTGTATAGCTCTGTTAAGTATCACTGGATGTGTTAACTCAATTCCCTCACTTTC
>NZ_JBHIOP010000085.1:0-1060 GCF_042195625.1 Bartonella sp. AP9QHHD
ATGGTTTTTCAATTTGGAGAAAAATTCATTTCCACAAAGCCCAATAATGCGTGAACGATCAGAAAACGCTCCTTTTGAAGCCTCAATCATCCTCATAATGACTTGATCAACATGGTCCGCAACATTGGTTGTTTCTGTATTTAGTTTAAAATCAATCGGCTTTGGTGGTGCGATTTCCCATTCTTTGTACCAATCGACAATAACAGAGCCATCGGCATCAAGAACCACCCCTTGAACAGCGCCAAGCTGCATATTTTCCCATGTCAATTCTATTTCAGAAATCAGTTTCTTTTGTTTCTTGGCAATATATTTCATTGCTGTCTCTAACTGATCTTCTGCGCCAAATTCACGACGGTTCTGGATTTCTTCTGATTTTACGGTATCACTTTTGGCAATCCGTGTTGTTTTGAAAAACCGAAGATTACGACCCTCTCTATCACCTTCTGCCAAAGGTGCGCCACGTTCACTGGTTTGAATAAGCGAAAATGTATTATCACGCCGTTCAATACCAACCACTGTGGTACTGGTTTCAACTTCCTCAAAAAGATTAAGAGAGCTTACAAGACCAGGTTGAAACTCATAGTTTTCAATGGCTTTCATCATTGTGATGCTTGAGAAAGCATCATGTTTAAAAAAATTCATATCCATGTGTGCATTCTCCTATCGCAATAGAATGTTGTTTTTGTCTTCTAAAGACTGAATGGCTGCTTTCTTTTGCTCATCCGTGATGGCATCTGGCCATAGCAGTTCAGAAGCTTTTACAGTGCATAAGCGTGCTGTAATCACGGCACGTTGATCTGCTTCTGTTGCGTCAATAGTGGCAAAAGAAATCCCCGCAGGGATTTGACTGCCATCTGCTGCTGCTGGATTAAGGGGGGTATATTTTTGTGATGCTGTAATTTTCCCCATGACAGTTCCAGCTTCAATGAATGCTCCTGATGCAAACAGCACTTCTTCATTTGACATATCGGGGTCGTAGGGTCCAAGATAAGCGCCATTGCGTACGTCGTCATAAATAATATTCGTCATTTCACTGCCCTCCAAGCTGCTTCCCATTTTG
>NZ_JBHIOP010000086.1:0-159186 GCF_042195625.1 Bartonella sp. AP9QHHD
AATGGGGCGTGCAATACCAACAATGCCATTGATCACTTTATTGGAAGGAGAATGCCAAAAACCGTGTGTAAAATCAGTTTTAGCAATGACACCAGCAACTGCTGCACTTGCTGGCTGTTCTACAATTTTTCCATCACGATTTACCTTTACAAACGGATCAACGATAATAGCGCGCTTTGAATCAAAATCCTTTGCTGCGCTAAGGGCTGCTTCATCTGTTGTGTTGGGTGCATCAAGCACCACAATGGCGCGTAGGCGTTCAGCAATGCCAATGAGTTCTGCTGCTACGGGGTTGGCAGTTGCACCAGTTCCATTCTCTTCAATATTCACACTGGAAGGGCGTTGATGTGTAAAGCCTGGAGCGATGAGAATGCGTGGTGTTTGTCCTACAATGGACCCCGCTCCAATGAAAGCATGAACACCTTCATAAGCGCCATTTGCGTTTACACCGCCAAGAACATTGGTGAGTGTTGCATTTTTGTTGTCACCCTCGTTCACGCGCACGACAACAACAATGGCACCCACTTGCTTGAAAATGAGATCAAGGGCATTGGGTAAGGTGCCTTGACGCTTGCCTGTTTTATCCAGTTTAGCGGCTTGTGAAAGAGAGCCTGTTACCAAAACGGGTGTATTAAGAGGAAATGCTTGTTCATCTGCATCGGGCGCCGTGCCAACAATCCCGATAACTGCCGATTGTACCGCGCGAAGGGGGCGGGTGCCGTCGTCAACCTCGACAACTTCAACACCGTGTAGAAAACCTGTTGCCATACTTTATGCTCCTTTGAAATATTGGCTAATGAAATGAATGGGAAAAATGAGAGGTAAAAAGCCGCTCTTGAGAAAGGTTTGTTTTCAACAAGCACTTTCTTTTTATAAATATCTTGACTTGGTCCCAAAATGGTACTAAGATTGATAAAAATCAGGATAAACTTATGAAAATTGTTAAAATCTCCACACTTCAAACTTTTTGGGCTCGATATCCTGATGCTGAACAACCGTTAAAAGCATGGGTAGATGAAGCTAAAAATGCGCAGTGGCGTTCTCCTCATGACATTAAAGAGAAGTATAAAAATGCAAGCATATTAAAGAATAATCGTGTTGTTTTTAATATTAGAGGCAATGATTATCGTTTAGTTGTTTCAATCTTTTATCCAGCAGGTTGGCTTTATATAAAATTTATAGGGACACACAAACAGTATGATGCAATTGATGCTAATACTGTAGAACTAAAGGAATTTAAGAAATGAATATCAAACCAATTCGTACAGAGAGAGAGTATCAAGAAGCTTTAGAAATTGTGTCTGCAATGTTTGACAATCAACCTAAAGAGAATACTCCAGAATTTGATCAAATGGAGGTTCTTGTGTTGTTGATTGAAGCGTATGAAGCAGAACACTATCCTGTTTCTCCTCCTCACCCGATTGAAGCTATTAAATTTAGAATGGAACAAATGAACTTAAGTGCTAAAGATCTCGTTCCTGCGATTGGTCATTTAAATCGTGTTTATGAAATCTTGAGTGGTAAAAGAAAATTAACACTGCGCATGATTAAAAACTTGCACCAACAGTTCAATATTCCACTAGAAAGTCTGATAGCTTAGGTTTTATACTAATTTATTTTTTTGAAAGATTTTTAAGGGGTTTCAAAAGGTCTTCAAAGATCATTTAAAGACCCTTTAATATGTATTATTTCTCGTTTTAGAAATCGCAATTTGAGATGATCAGCTCTTGAGCCGGCATTGGATTATTTGAACCACATGTATAAGATGTATTCACTTCTTTTAGTTTAAATTGGCTAAAGGTTTTTCGGATCTCTGGCACATCATTGAGAGACAGAACAAACTTTCCCTTTAATTGTGCAAGCAGTGTGGACATCGTCTGGTAATCCTCTCGCTTAAACAAATCCTTGCCATAGCAATTCTCAACGCCTGTTAAAGCCCTTTTAAAGGGCTTTGAAAGAGCAATAAAAGGACTTAAAAACATATAAGCCTGCTCATACAAAAGCTATCCATTTGACTTGCGCTATTTTTGGTTTTTTATTTAATCTTTCCATAACCTTATAAGAACAGCGCCATCAGCTCCAGCGCCGCTTGGAGAGGAATCTCCATGAGAGCCAGCACCACCACCACCAAAACCACGCCCTGCTTTTCCCGAACTATAGGAACCTTTGCCGACTCCTCCAGAGCCACCACGTGATGTATCACCTCCAGCATCGCCTCCATTACCGCTTGTTTTACTCGTAATTCCATTCGTTCCAGCATAACCATTTCCGCCTTTGGCAATTCCTAGATGTTCATCCGTTGCTAAACCAAAGTTTCCTCCCACGCCTCCAGCACCGCCATCGCCTGAATAGAAGGAAGTATTATCTTTACCAAATCCCGTGTGAGTGCTAGAAGAGTAAGTACCCCCACCACCATGTCCTCCTGTCGCCGTAATAAAATTTTTGCCAACGGTTGTTGTTCCTCCAAACCTACCTTTTACATTCCATCCAGAAACAGAATCTCCTCCTTTACCAATTGTGATATTCTCATGACCCTTTAAACTCGCTTTATAACCATACCATACCGTACAACCGCCACCGCCGCCACCGCCTCCTAAGTAATAAGAATAACCACCCCCACCACTGCCGCCGCCACCCCATGCTTGGATTTCGACTTTTGTGTTATCCGTTACCCAATCGGGCCATTGAATTTTTCCATCCTGTGTATAGAGCAATTCAGCATCAGCAAGAGCCGGCCAATTCGTGATTTTATCGGTCAAATCTTTTTTAAGACTCTTTATCTGTGCCAAGATGGCTGCATCCACTTGTGATTTGGTATAAACAAGATCATCATCAACTTTAAGCGGTCCTTTAAGCGTACTTCCACTTGTGCTTAAACGGGTAACCACTTTCCTTTTTAGAAGACCGAAGAAGTCAGATGATACATTACCCAAGATCTCCAAGTCGTCACCCATGGTGACTTTACTGGTAAATTTATTATAACTTTGCCATTCATTTGGGCTGGCTAAGCGACCATAGCTTGTGAGATCTTCATTGATCTTGGCTCTAAAATCATCAAGCCCCACGATATCTTCGGTTTTATGTTGATGTGCGCCTAACAGTGAGACAGCACTCCCAAAGGTGAAGTTATTGTTGCTTGATTTATAGAGAACATAATTGTTGGCAGCATCGTGTGCACCCTCGATATCGCTTAAATCAGCAAATGAGAAAGTTTTATCCGCTGCCATTTTACCATTGAGAGCGCTTTCTAGATTTGTGATTTCGCTTATGGTATGCGTGTGTTTTGAAGGCGCTTTTTCGTCTACCTTGTCCTCAACATCGGCTATTGCCTGATCAATTTTGGTCAAGTTTTCCCGCAAGATTGGGAATTCAGAACTGATAAAGCGTCCTTCTTTCGGCAATTCCATGTCGAGTTTTTTGGTTTTGGTCATGTCTGTTTTCCCTCATAATATGCCAGCGCCAAAATCACTCACCATGGACCGCGCAGCAGGTCCACCGGTAAGCGTGAGTTTCAAGCGCGCTTGTTTGGCNCCGCAAGATTGGGAATTCAGAACTGATAAAACGCCCCTCTTTAGGCAATTCCATGTCGAGTTTTTTGGTTTTGGTCATCTCTGTTTTCCCATTATAATATGCCAGCGCCAAAATCACTCACCATGGACCGCGCAGCAGGTCCACCGGTAAGCGTGAGTTTCAAGCGCGCTTGTTTGGCTGTTTTGTCACTGCTCACAAATTTTCGTTCTGTCCAAAGCGGTTCAGCGAGTTGTTCTGTTTCGTCAAGTTTCAAAGGGGTGTAAGCACCATCATCCAGTTGCATCTCGAGTGTAAAGGTTGCACCACCTGGTAAAAAGGTTTTGATATAGCTGGTCAATCTTGCTTTTTCACCAAAGGCAAAAGCACGCGTGACATAGGTAGCTTCCTTATGGATCTTTCCCGCAATCAATTGAACAGGCGCAAACAAGACGGGTGAGAGTTTCTCTGTTCCTTTGAGAATAGCGCGAAGCTTTATCTTTTCACTGATATATTCAGTAAGACTGAGCAATTGAAAGGGCAGGAGTTGATAAACCGTGCCATTGTTTCTTTCAATTTCAAAGATGACAGAACAATCGCTTGAAGGCAATTCAATGGCTGCGCGTATTTGTAAATCAGAGCAGTCCACAAGATCAAAAGTGCCAAGATCAATGGTTTTTTCTGTTTGTGTGTAGCGTGCCGCCAGCACTCGAAAGGCTAAGGCTTCATCTTGATGGGCTGTCCAACTTTGTGCGTTAACAGAAGAAAAGCGTGGACCGGTCACGTAAGGGTGACTCGAGACGTATCTCTGGTGTTCTGCATCAAAATCCCCAAGCTTTGCTAGTGAGACAGAATGATCAGCATCATCGGTTTTAATGACAAAAGCCGTTAAGCGGTCATCCATCACAAGGAGTGGTACATCATAGCGTGCTTCTGCCCAACCTAGCTTTGCGCCCTTCATAGAATAAAAGCTTTGCGCTTGAATATCGGCGGTAGGATAGCCGTTTTCTGTGGTCACCAAATCAATCACCAAATCATGGTTCTCATTACCGATTTTGCAAAGATGAAAGTCAATACCGGTGATTTGCCGTGTTTCATCGGGGGTAAAAACTTGCGCTTGTGGGTCAAATTGCGTCCATATCTTCACCGTGGTGGTGCGCCGCATCACTTTCACATCAATCAGACCTTGACCGGTAAAAAGCCCTGTTGCAATTGTTCCACCTTTTCCCCGTGCCACAACATTTTTTGTGCCAGCCGTAATATTTTGTGGAATCGTGAAAGCGCCCTCAAGGGTGCCCTTGCTATCGGCAACAAGGAGACTCTTTGGTAAAACATTCACACCATCAAAGGTGAGACTTTCCAAGATTTCGCTACTGCCAAAACCTTCAATTTTAAAGTGAAGGGTAATTTGTCTTAAAAAGTCGATTTGTTCTTGGTGTGTGTTGATGAAATTATCGCTTACTTCTGTTCTACGTATGGTACTGCCGCGATGTTTTCCCATAATGATTTGATTGGTGATACCCGAGAGCCAATCGGTGCGTTGTTCATGCCAAAAGTCTGTTGCGGGTTCAAGGGTTACTGTACCAGGCAGGGGTGCAAAATTTTGATAAGGATTGATTTTTTCGCAAGCCGTTGTCAACTCTTGCGCAATAATCACTTCATTTGTCCAGTCAAGCGTGACAGGCGCTTTTAAAGGAGCAGTATAGAATGTTGGGTCAATGGCAAGCTGTAAAATGCCGTTGCCTACAGCACCTGTTTGTTGAAAGCCTTCATCTCTGTAACTATCATCAAGAAAAGGGTCTGCAAACATGCCCTTTTTGGCAACGGGTTCTTTAGAGTCAACATTGCTTTTAATACGCTCTAATTGCATGAGACGGTCAAGCGAAAGCACCCGTTGAAAATAGCGCCACATCTCATCATAGGGGGCAACACGGGTGCCATCATTGACCACAACCGGCGTTTCAAGCCAATTGTTGGTAATGGTTGCAAGGGACAACACATCATCAGGGACACTGGGTGCCATGGGTTGGTCTACTGAGATACCTTTGATGTAAACCACATTGCCCCCCGTGTTGAGACCAATACGGTCAATGCGGGGTAATTTGTAAGTATAACTGACGATAATATCACCACCCTCCGCACCCCCTGAGACAGTGATTTCCTGCGCTGTTACTTTATCAGCCGTGATTTTTGCGCGATAGCGATAAGTCACCTTATAGCTGCTCCCTGCTAAAGGTTCGTCTCCCACCGGTGCCCAATCAATGGTGTCTCCGGTTTTTTTAAAATCCGTTCCTTCTTTAAATTCCTTAGTTCCTTGAACAATTTTGATAAAAGAGGTGATGCTTTTATCCGGCACCCCATCACGCCCAGCAGCAACGGCACCGCGGGTGACGTTAACGGTCTTTTCTTTTGTCAACAAAAGAGATTGAATATCGGCAATAGGAAAATAATAGGGTTTAAAGGTGAAACTGTTTTTCCCTTTTGGGGGCGCAAAAATATGCGTTTCGCTTGGAACAACGCTTGTCGAAAAGTCCTCGAGTTCTTCATGGCGCAAGGCGGCAAGGCGCTTGCGTTTAAAGCCATTGATATTGGCTTCTCCTTCTTGAATACTAAAGACTTGGCAACCGTTATTGGCTCCCAATGCGCTCACACGGCAGCCACTCACGATATAATGTCCATGGGCGCGGTCGTACGTCGCAATGGCTTGCATGGCGGGTTCAAGCAGTGAGGGCGATTTTTGATCAATCAGAACACCATCTTGTAAAATATAAACCGGAAAGAAAGTGCCATTCTGCGCATCCTCTTTTAGTGCCCAAACAAGCTTTGCTGTTTCGCGTGCCGCTCCAGGCTCTCCTTCTGCTAAGGTGCCAGGGACTTGCCCCAAGAGCTCTGGATCATCTTCGTGTGTTATCCATTTTTTTCGCAGCTTCACACCAATTTCCAAGCGCCCAATCATGGCAACATTGTTGAGTACAGCTGGTGCAACGGAAAAAATATCACCGGCAATATAAATCTTGCCATCCGTTAAAGTGACGGTCCTTGTGTCTTTGTTGACAAAAGCATCAGCCCGTTCAATGCGGTCTCCTTCTTTTGCAACAAGGCGCCCCAAACGGTCATGCCGCCCCCTTATAATGGTTTGAACCTCATTGAGTTCACCACTTTGAATAAAGGGACGCGTGCCATAAAACACCACGCTTTGTTGTTCCTCTTTGCCGCGAGATCTGTCAATTGCAAAGGGTAAACCACTTTCATGCTTCATATTAAAACCTCAATAAAATCTTGAATTGTTCGCGAACATCGGCACGCAAAGGAATATTGATAGGTGTTTTGAGTATCTCTACACCACCACGTAGTTCACCAAATCCTAACCAAAGTTTGCCAGGAGGGGTTTGTTGTGCAAGAGAGCCATGAACGAGAAGGGAAACAGAGGCGGCTTGTTTGTCCTCAACATCTTCAAAATCTGTGCGGGCTGCAAGAAACAACAGAGTCCCGGTTGTAGAAGGGTTAAATTTGTTTCCACAATGGCTGTACACACCATCCAAAGCCTGTTCGACAGGTGCTACAGCATAGCATCTGCGAGTGCCAATCACGTCATCTTTGGTGTCTCTTAACACGAGATAAAGCGTGCGGTTGCTAAACCACTCTGCCATGAGTATATCGCGTTCATGTTTTTTGACCGAACACCACGGAAAATTTGCCATATCCCATGGATAATCAATTTGATCCCAGCTTAACTCTTCATCCCCATCATCTATCCAATTGCCAATAAGCCTGCCTTCTTCTCTTGTGAGCGTGTGATTGATCTCTGTTGTGCGCCCAAAGGAAAACAAAGTGCCCCCAGCTGTTAAGTGAACACCGCTTTCATACTCCAATATGCTGTCATCAAGGCGTGACATATTGCCTTCCAAGGCTTGCACATCATAACCATAGGTCCCACGGCGAAAATCAGAGCGCAAACTTTTGGAAAGATCTGTGATTGCTTCAATGGCTTCAAGGCTTTTGCGTTCAGGCAACTGATCAAAATCAAGTTGAAAGGAATTCCACCATGCCCGCCCCGTCCAAGCGGGTATAAAGCGTGCCGAAATCCCTAGCCATTCAAGCCCTATCTCTATTGCCGCAAGGGAGCCGCGAATATTTTGCCATGCAAGACCCTGATCAATTAAATCATAAAGGTTAGAGAAATAAGGGGTTAATTCTTGTAAGCCATATTCGTCTATTAAAAAGGGCAACCAAGAAGGCGGACGCGTGATAAATTTCGCGCGTGGTATTTCTTCGAGTGCCGTTTTAACGTGAGGGTCAAAAGCCATTGCTTCTGCAAAACAATGTTCAAACAAGCTCGAATTTGGGGGCAAAAGTGAGGAAAGCATCAATAAGCACGCCCCCGTTCAGACAAGACAATATCCCCCAAAGCTACAGCTTCATCAGGTGCGACCAAAATATCTTCACAAGGTTGCGTTATGTTTACATGGTGAACGCCTTCAACCATCAAGCGGCTTAGTATCCAACTTAAAGACAAATCACGCCCAAGCCTTTGCGCACGCGCCCATTCTGCTCTTAAATTCTGCTCCGCTCTTTCCAAAACAAAGGAGCCTTCATCCGGTAACAACCAAAAATCAGCAGAAACATTGATCATCCGCTGTACCGCGCTTTTCACAAAGATGTGGTCATTGGTCATTTTAACATGGGGGGCATCAAGGGCTGCTTGCACCTTTGCAATTAAAGCCTCATCAGCCACCCCTGAAGGAGCGTCACTAAAAAGCGCAACATGAATAAGCGGACTTTTACCCTCACGATAAACAAAAGCATCTTTGACATGGATATCGCTTGAGAGGGCAAAATATTGATAACGTGGCGCTGTGCCACCTGTGGAATGTCCTTGTCTATTCAAGCGAATGCGGCGGCGCAAACGCTCATCATCTTCATCCAAAAGGCGCGTGACCCCATGAAAATCCCCCAAATGATCTAAACTTGTTCCACGCGCAAATGTGAGTAAATTATCCCGCGCCACTTCATTAATTCGCTGGCGCAATAGCAACTCTTCATAAGCGGACGCTTGCAATTGAATGACCACGGGATCATAAGCCGTCTTTTCCACATTATAAGGAATATGATGCGCTGCAAAAAGCTCAGTCAAACGCGTGATCTTTTGCTCTAAAATTGCTTCAACAGAAAGCTCTTCAATAATTTGTGGCAGAGGGAGTTGTGGAGGGGGAATCTGTGAAAAGGATAAAGGTTCAAACTCAGTCATCACCAACCTCTAAATTGATGCTCATTGGCTCTTGGTGTGACCAATCCCCCAAATGCCCATTGGGATAAAAAACACCCGTTAAAACAAAATGGAACGTGCCTTCACGCGTTGCTTTTGTCAGATCAATCCTCTGCAACGAAAACCCAGGCTCTCCACACTCTGGATCATCGAGTGCTTCAACAATTGCTTGATAAAGCTGCATCATCGTCGCAGGATCAGCATTGGCATCTTGGAATGCTCCAACATCACATCCATAATGACGACGCAAAACCCGTGTCCCAATTCTTGTCGTCAGACATTTACGAAGTGACTGTTGACAATGCGCAAAGCCATATAAAAGAGAGCCATCCTTTTCGCTCATCCCGCACCGCATGGCTTATGCCCCTTTGCTTGTCTTTGTGGTAGAGACCGTTGGGGCCGCAGAAACAACAGGGGCTGGTTTTTCAGCGATCTGACCAAGCAGCAACGGATATTTAGCCGCTTCCTCACTTAAACAAATTTCCTCACCCTTGCCTGGTGAACGCTTGCCTGCAACAAAATCGGCATTGGTTAAAATAACATAAGTGTTCTCACGCATGATAAAACTCCTTTAAAGAGGGGAAGAGGTTGTGGAGGGACCCATTTTGACCCCACCGTGTTTGTGGCTTGCGCCAACAGATTTTTGATTATGCTGTAAATCTTCTGCTTGAATATGCACACTGCCCGTTAATTCAACACGGGTTGCTTGATGAGAAAGCACCAAACCTTTTTCACTCAAATGGATTTGGTTTTCCCCATGGGAGAGAATGAGCTCATTCTTCGTGATACGCAAAGCGCCACCCGCATAACACAGAGCAAGTTCTTGGAAAGAGCGTGCGGGATTAGGCGCATCCTCACTATAGCTATCGCGCACCACCAGAGAAGCAGAACCAATTTCGCCATGGGGGTTTAACAACCGCACCGGGTCACCAACATGGAGGGGCATATTGCTGGAAACAGCCCCCGCCGCTTCTTGCGCTTGTAGCCAAGGCGATAAAACCGCTTGTCCATTAGAACCCTGTTCGCAAAGTTTCACCCGCACCCTATGGCCATCAACTTGCACAACCCGCCCGATCATGTGCTGGTTGGCAAGACAGCGTTCAAGGGCATCAAGACGCTTCATGATTTGTCGAAAGGTATCACTTAAGAGATGTGCATCATTCATGCCCCCACCTCATTGTCCCATGAAATCAAACCACTTTTGAGTTGTCCCTCATCACAAAAAATATCCTGTCCCAACTGATGCAAATCTTGGTGCCATTCCACCACGCTTATCGATACACCACGCTGCTTAATCGCCGCAGAGATAATCGGTTCAATTTGCACCTCACGCGGGGCACTCAAATGCGTTAGTCCCCACAATTGCCCGCTATGACAAAGCACCGCAATGGCTTCTGCTAAAAGCCAACTGGAAACATCACGCTCTTTACCTGTGGTAATAATAAAAGCCCCTAAATGAAGATCAGCACTCATCTGTCCACTTGCTACAGGATTCAAACGGCTTTCTAACACCGCAACCCGTATTGCTGGAGCCACCAGCATCTGTGTTTCAAGCTCTTCTAAGTTAAAACGTCCAAATTGACAGCCGCAATCACGCACATCCGGTAAAGCGCCTTTAAGGCTTCTTATCACCGCTTCACGAAACTGATTAATGCGCCCAGCATTTTTAATCGTTTGACTCATGCAAAGACCCTTTCCAGCCAGTCTTCTGTCGCTTTGACAATTTCCACTTTATTGTGCTCTGAAAGCCCCAAATAAGGGCGTGCGGGCATGGTCACTTGATGCACACAAACAAAGCGGTGTGCATTGCCGCTTTTAAGAAAAAAGCGCAGTGTCTTGCCATTTTTCGGGTGAATAACCCCACCTAATTGATGAATCCGCGCATAAACCAACCCAGAGCCCACAATCACCTGTTCTGGTGAAGCTTTCTCATATCAATGGAGCGTGAAAGCGCCCCACTGGCATAAAGAATGGAGGTGCGGGCATGATTGTTTTTCCACTTCTCTCCTTGAGCAGACATTTTTTCACTTTGAATCCGCCGCCTTGTGCTTTCTTGAATGAGACGCCCAACCCCTTGTGCCAAAGTCCCCATCGAGCGATCAGCTCCCTTTTGCAAAAAGGATAAAGCCGCTTCAAGCCCTGTCTCTTTAATCTCAATATGGGTTGCAACAGACATATTATCTTCCCATCAAACGCGGCTTGGCATGGAAGAAAGCCCCATCACGCACGGGACCATCTTCGCTCATAATTTTAGGTTCATCTATGCCTAAACCCGCTTTGCCTTCGGCAATACGTTTCAGCAAATCAACCGCCTGTTTGTAACGATCTTCAATAGTCGTGGTCAGTGCCGTATGGCGTATGGCTAAATTATAAACAGCAATATTGACACAGATCATACCCAGAGCCGCTGGCTGTCCAGCAATGGGGATTGAGTAGCGATGAGACAAATGCACATCAATCTCACCACTTGCCTGTTCGAGCGCGCGGGCAATGGCTTGCTCTGAAAAAACTGGATCAGAGTTCTCATCCATCCCACACAAATCATCCAAGAAGTCATCACCCCAGAGCTCTTCAATCAATGTTTTGCTTGCATAAGCCATGTTTAAAAGTTTCCCTTAGACAACTTCTTGCAACAAAACACCGGCATCTTTTGCGGCAACCAATTCACACACCCGTTCCCCCACACGCACCCGTTTACCACCCGACAAGCCGATATCTGGATCTTGGATCACTCCAGACAAACGCTCGCCCAACTGGGCGCTAAAGCCCCAACTGATCACCGATCCATCTGCCTGTTGTTTGGTAGGGTCAATATAAAGCAGTGCAATCTTATTGCCCCACACGCGTGCCAATTGTGCCGAACGCCCTTTACGTGCCAAATTCACTTGCGATTCACCAATGAGTAAACGATCGGGGTGTATTTCCATCAGATCAGCAAATTGCGCCTTGGTGACAAAACCATCAGCAGTGCCACCCCCTTTAACGGCTTTAATGATTTTGGGATGACGTTTGAGTTTTGACCAAACAACTTTGCCCATCACAATGGTGTTGGGCGTATAGACGAGACTTTTATCCATCGCCTCATCTAAAACAGCATAAGGATCAGATTTCTCATAATCGCTAAATTTATTTTCACCCTTAAGCGTAATCACCCGCTCTGGTGCGTAATTTTCACTTCTTTGCACAAGAGCTGCCACACGCACTTCACGCCCCAATTCTAGCAAATTGGCAAGTCCCTCTACAGCTGTCTTTTCGGGGTTATAACGAGAGCGCTTTTCTGCCCGTGCGCGTGCCGCTGCTTCAATATCTGAATTGGGGATGAGATCATCAAGTCCGTAATCTTTGACACTGGCTTCCCGTTCAAAGGCAGAAAATTCCACCACATTCGGGCGCCCTTTCCGCCCTATCTCAAGCTCAGGCACGGTAAAATTTTCCGCTAAGGGAAATTCACTATATTTAAACACCTCACTTAAAACACAAACGCGTGGCAAAACTCTATCGCCAATAAGAGAACCTGCTGGATTGCGATAACCAATAGCAATAGCGGTGAGTGTTGGATCAATGGGAAAAGGTCTGTTCATCATATGCCTCGATTAATTAATTTTAAAAGAAATAACATCACCAGCAGAACCATCACTCATGGCAATACCAATGGTGCGATCTGCTGCTTCTGCCCTTATGGCGTGCCCCTTTGGGTCAGAGGTCAAAAAATCACCAAAGGAAACATTGCCTCCACAAACCACTTCGCCCCAACCACATTGGCCAACATCAATCATCTCACCAGCCTTTGCACTCAATGACCCAGCAGTCCCTAATAATTTATCACCCTTACCAGAAGCCGTTGCCACCATTCCGTCACCGCGCGCTGCAACAATGCAATAAGGTGAAATCACATCTATGGCGCGAAAAGATTTAATTAAAATCATCGTACTCATGATTGGCGCTCCTTTTGTTCGCAAATATAATCAACTGCTTGGCTAATGGTGATGTCGAAACCTTTTTGCTTCTGCTCTTCCTTATAATGGCGTGCCGCAACAGCAACCTCTTCTGGCGCAAGCTTTGGTTCTTGCGCTAAGGCACACACTTCTAAAGGGCTTGTTGAGGCAAGCGCCGGCAACTTCTCGACCAAACTTTTAAAATGCTCCATCCCCCCTTCAAGGCTACAGAGCGCACGATATTCCTCGCGAGCAGCCGGCAAAATCTTGCCCTCTTCAATGGTCTTGTCTAAAAGACTCTCAATGGCACTGTTTTTTTGCTCTTCTTGCAAAAGCGCTAAATCTTCTCGCGCTTTTGTTAATTGGGCATTTAATTCCACGCGTTCCTTTTCGCGCGCTTTAAGCGTTGCTAAAACCTCATCCGCTTTAGCATCTTCTGCCAGCGATAGTGCACTGGCAATGGCTGTAAAATCCATCATTTTCTCCGTCAAAGTTATAGGGGAAGGCTGTTCACGGCTTAAAGCCGTCATGACAAGGGCTGGACGGTTCACCAAACCAGCACCTGCTAAATTTAAAATTTCACCTTTCTTGGAATGGCGAAACTCAGGTGAAAGATAGCGATATTCTTGGGAAACAATCTTTTTAGCGGCCATATCGGTCCATTTAACACGCCCCCAAATCGCACCATCCCGCTCTGCTAATTCTTCAATCCAGCCACTGGCAGGTGCTTCTAAACCATTTCTCGCACGGTGATGTTGCCCATGCTCATAATCAATCACAAGCGGTCCTTTATTGGCTGCAAAGGCTTTTAAAATAGTTTGCGGGTTATAATGCCATTGTCGTCCATCACGTGCCTTTACATGGGGCGCTTTGGGCAAAAGCTCTACCCATTCAGGCGCTTGGCTAACGGTGGCGTCTTCACATGAAATGTCTTGGCATAAAACGTCTGGACAGAGATCTATTAACGCAGCATGAAATGTTTCTGCATCCCCATCTTTTTGATCTTCGTGAAATTCCTGTTCCATACATTGCCTATTGCTTTACAATTGTCATTGGCAATACAATGCATGAAACTTACTCCCACCATAAGTCTGACACTGTCAGTCAAAAGAGCATTTCTCAAAAAAGCACTCTTTTCCCTATTCTTCTCCTTGTGAGAGAAACCCCCGTGCCAAACCATCCCATAAAATCGTTTTCAAAGGCACTTCAAAGGCGATAGAGCGCCGTTGTGAAGTGAGAGGTACAATTTATCGCCTTATAAAAAAAAGCCTCTCTCAAGCCGTTTTTTAAAGATTGCTTTTGAACGTTGAAACTGTTAGATTACCTGCGAGGCGTGAGCCAGTTATGCCAGGGCGGCTTTGCCGGATCTGCGAGGAGTTGACCGCCCTCCACGCCTTCTCTTTTCACAAAAGCCAGCAGATCTTTTTCGGTGTTCTCTTTACAACAACCGTTCATCCTTCTTTTCAGCGGCGTTTAACAAACGTTGAATTTCGCGAAAGCTCTTTTTATGCATCGAGATAAGCCACCACTCTTGTTTGCTTGCTACCCATTTGACTGCAAAGCGCCACCATGCCCCACCATTTTCACCCAAAAACACAACACTCTGTGCATCTTTTCGTCTAATAACACCATGGGGGCGAATGAGTGTTTGAATGGCGCCCCGAAAATCATCCAAGCGAAGATCACGCGCTTGATGCTCTAACAAAATATGTTTCACACTGTCTGCGGATAAGCGAATAAGAGAATTTTCCGCTGCAAAAACATCACGCACCTTTTGGATCATTGGGGCAATGGGAATAAATCCACGCGGCATATGTCCTTCAAACATGGCTTCCAAAAGTGGTGAACCCACAATATCTTCAATGGCAATGCGTTTGTCATTGTCCCCCATCACAGAGACTTTATCACTCAAAAAATTGCTTAAGTTTTGCGCGCGATGTTTCCCAGGGTTCAAATGCCAACCAGGATCAATCCCCTTTGGTATCTTCTCAATTTTCCCCGTTCGCTTATTGTGCCAAACCTGCTTTTCAACATGAAGTGGCTCTGCCCCCTCTTCATAGCCTAAATCTTCTGCTTCATAACGGCTTACCTGTCGCACACTACATTTACACCGCCAGCCATTGGGTGGATAAAGCCAATCCCAAACCGGATCATCAACGGGTGCGGTAAACCCCACCCAACTTTCATGTTCTAAACGCTTATGTTCTGAACTCGACAAAGCATAGGTGAGATAGGGCAAAAATTCTTTATTATTTTGTGTGCGCTCCCACTCGCCTGCTGCATGCGCACTCATGGTATTGGCCCAATAGACCGTTTCTAAACGCCGTGGGCTGCCCAATTGCACCACGCTCTTTTCACCAGTTTTGGGGTCAATGCTGGTCTTTTTACCCCACCAACCCTTTTCCTGTAAAATCGGCATCAAATTTTTTTGAAAATCTTGAAAAGGAACTTGATGCTTTATGGCTTCTCCAACCGCTCGCTTAAAATCCTCCAAAATATCATAGCCTAGCGATTTTGCCACCGTAAAGGAAAAAGCATGTTCTTCTGGTGCTATATCACGCCAATCAAAGCTTGGAACAAGTGCCTTGGCTTCAAAATAACGGATAACCTCTTTAGGGGCGGTTTTAAAAAGTTCCTCATCCATGATACCCAAGCCCACGTGCAATCATTTGTACTTTTGCCAAGCGCGCTGCTAATGCGTGATGATCCATCTCACCTAGCAATTCATCTAAGCCTTTAAGGATATCCTCATAACTTTTTGCTTCTCTCACAAGCTTTTTAAAAGGCTCTAAAAGGGGTTCTAAGTCCTCTTCCCAGTCGCTTAAAGCTTCTTGTGAAAGCCGGTCCAATTCGTCGTGATGTTTCCCACCCTTCTCTTTTGCACCCTTGCTCTCTCTTGTCACAGAAACATCAAAAACACCTCCACAATCAGCACAAACATGAGCCTTTTCTCCCCTCTCATCATCAAGCGCATTATCAGGAGCCTTTAAAACATCTTCTTCTTTTGTTGGTTGCGAAAAGCCAATCTTATTGCGCACTTCTTGCGCCCCAACACGCAAACCCAAGGGCACAAGTTTTTCCAGTGCATCACTAATCGCTTTAATATCTTCATTTTCCGAAATCGGCCAATAGACAAGGGGGGCGCGCTCTTGGCGTCCAAAATTAATCTCAACAAAAGGCACAATCAAATCACGATTAGCCGTTAAAGCTAATTGGCGTGCATCAGCTCTGGCAATATCATGGCGCACATTTTCATGAATGCGTGCTTGCGAAAAGGACGAACCATCATCCGTCGTCATGGTTTGTCCCAACACACCTTTAGAAATTTGTCGATCTAAATATTCCGCCTTGACACCAAAAACCGCATTGCCACTGCCTCCTGCCGCTTCAATAAATTCAATCTCCATTTCTTTGGGAATAATTGCTGCCGCATCACTGGATAAATCACGCACTGCTTGAATGAGAACCCGTCGCTCCTCATGAGAAGAGCTTGCCCCATATTTACCCACACGCAAAGGCATGCCATAAACTTCTAAAAATGCCATCCAATCTTTCAGTGTATAAGACTTGAAGAGAAATGCCCAAGCTGCAAGCCGCGCAAGCCCAGAACGAATAGGCAAACCGCTTTTTAACTTGGGTCTGTGAATAGAAAATTTATAAGCAGGCAATTCACTTCCATTAAAAGACCCCTCTTCTTTTAAACGCAAATGAAAACCATCCCGCCGATCCAATTGAAAAAACCGCTGGTCACGCCATTTCCAAGCAACCGGCCACCATTCCTTGGCACTCTTGTCCCACAAGGTTTCTACAACCGCATAACCTTTCCCCAAAGCATCCAATAAATCCGTCACATAATCATCAACAAAGGTAGGCGCACTAATCACTTCCCGCACCGCATCTGCTATCTTTTTGTCCTGTGCACTATTGCTTGCGGCAATCACTCCAGGCTCCACCCCTGTGAGAGCATTTTTACGCATGCCAAGCACAGCACGATAATGCAAATCACGCTCTTCCATATCATCGGCAAGTTGGAAAAACTGCTCTGGATGACCCTCTGCTGCCTGTTGTAAAATATCAGCAAGTTGCGCAGGGGTCAGACCACTGACAATGGTTTGTGACCACACATCACGAACACCGCCAACGGTAGGGCTTGCAACTTCTCGCTCCAACCCTTTGATATTAAGCGCCCTGCCCCACTGATCTAAAAGTTTTACCATCTCATCATCCCATCAATAAATCTTTGATCGCATTGTTGAAAAAAAAGGCGTTGAAAAGAGCGAGCTTTCATCAAAACGATAAGCCTCTCTCACAGGAGTATAATCATAAATTTCAGGAGTTTGGCGGCTGGCAAAATAAGCCAAAGCGCAAGCAATCGCGCTATCACCATGACGCATAAAACCATCACTGCCTTTAAAACGATGATTGTCTGGAATTTTCACAATGCCATTGACATAAGCAAGCGCTTGATGATCGGCAACAATGTCACTATCGCGCGGCAAAACAATCGTCCCATCCCCAAAAGCTTCTAAATAAGCCGGCATTTCCTTGCCATACCAACTTTGTGACAAGGGCACTTCCTTCACAAGAGCTCCATAACGTTGCGCCGCTTTTTCGGCTAAATAAGCCCCATTGCCCCGCGCATCTAACGCGCCGCCCATCAAACGCGGCAAACCATTCACCCCATAAAATAAAATCTCTCTTTGTTGATCAAACGGCGTATTGCGCAATTCCACCATAAACCGTACACGGCGCACCAAATCTTGTCCCACCTCCATCACCACAATCGATGTCGCATCGCCCGATCTGGCAAAATCAACACCAAAAACATGTTGGCGCCGCCGGTCAAGCCCAATATGAAGAGGTTTTATATGTTTCTCACACCAAGCAAAAGCAGCAACACTTCGTTGATGTTCCGATTGATTTTTAAAATCATCCACACAAGCAAAACGCAACACCGCAATATCAGGCGCACAACAATTTTCAATCTGTAAGCGTGTTAAAGCAGCCCCTTCTTGATCGGCTGGTATGGCATCTAATTCTTGGCGCATCGCAGCCAAACGCACCCCATAAGACGCGCGAATTTGATCTTCCCATTGTTGCTCAGAAATTCGACTCCACACCTCCCCCTTCATGGCACAAACCCGTTTAAACAAGCCATTTTTAACAGCAACACCAAAGGGGTAACAATGCACCGAAAAAGGAACCTTACCTGCTCGCGCTTCACGGATCAATTCATTGAAAGGATTGAGCACACCATTATGGGTGGAGATCACACGGATTTTTCCTCCCCAAATGAGCAAAGCATTGACAGCATCCAAAACAGAGCGCACATCTTGATGAAACGCCGCCTCGTCAATCACCACAATACCCTGTAGTCCGCGAATATTTTCAGGGCGGCTAGAAAGCGCCTCAATCCGAAACCCCGAAGCAAAACGCACCCGATAAGCAGAGATATATTTCGTTGAACCATCCGCCCTTTGATCAGAGAATAAAAATTCCTCAACATCCCCACTATGGCTCGTAATTGCCGAAGCAAAATGGCTCACATAGCCAATAAATTCCCGCCCCTTGTCTTTGGTGTCACCAATATAAAAAACATTATCGCCCCTCGCTTCACGTGCCGCCGCTGCAATCAGTGTATCATCCAAAGCTTCTGCAAAAGTAATGCCGGTCCGCCGCCCCTTTTCCACCAATTTTAATGGGGACTTATCTTCAATCCATGCCCGTTGATGCGCCATCAAAACGCCTTCCGCTAAGGGATCACTCTCTTTGGGAAAAGTACTTCTCTGCCAAATATCAAAACCACTTTGATGATCAAAGACATGACTTTTTGAAAAGGGCTGTTCAGCCATGTTTTACCCCCAACACCTGCGCACGAATAGCTCGCGCTGTTTCTTCTGAGAGCCCCGCCGCCGCTGCTGCTGCGTCAACCGCTTTGCTTGCTTTGCTGGTAAAATCTTTTTCCAACTTTTGCCGTCTGGTGGTCGACAAATGTTCAGCCGCCAACACGCCTTTAAGCGCATTGGCCAATTCTTGTGCTGCCTTTGGCGAAAGGTTTTTCCCACTGCTCAACGTGGAAAAAATCAACTCCTTAATCGCTGCCGCCGTCAAAAGAGTGATATTATCAGAAGCTTTGGCATCAAAACGCTTGGAAAGACTTGCGGCAATTTCTCTTGTCTGTTCTAGGCGCCTTGACATCACGGCTAGCCGCAAAGAATAACGATTAAAACTGGAAAAAGAGGGAATAGAAAAGCTGAGACGCGTTTCCTTTCGTAAAGCCTTCAAAGCCGCTTTAAACTCACCATAAATAGCCATTTGCGTCTTCTCACGCCCATTTAAAGCCTCAGCCGCCTCTGCAATAATTTGATCACAAGCTTGCGGCAATAAATCAATCGCCGTTAAACGTCCACGCCCGACCTTGCGCATCCTTCACCTCGTCTTTTATTGATGAACGTTTAGGCCGCTTAATCCCCTCAATGGAAAAGCTCCGGTCTAAATGACGTGCTCCCCGTTCTGTTAATGCCGCAAGAAAAACCGAACCCACACATTTTAAAGTAACAGCACCTTGATCTTCCATCCATGCCAGTTCATTATGCACAAAATCGCGATCGCGTCTGATGCCATAACTGTATAAAAGCCGCTCAATCATCGCACTCGATAAAGTTTCACTGCGCTCACAAGCAAGCCCTTTTAAAATAATCAACCGCGCTTCTTCACGGATGATTTTATCCATATCTGCTTTCATTTCTTGGCATTCTCCAACAAAAACTCTTGCAAGCGCTCACCAATGGCTGCCACCGGTTGTAATTGTGCAGAAAGCGTGTTGAGACGACCATTCAATTTCTCCATATTCACTTCCAATCTTTGCAGCGCATCACGATCAGGCAAAAAGTCCATCTCTGTTTCTAACTTTTGCACACGCTCTTTAAGCGCCGTGATATCTTTCAGCATTTCCCGCGCACCGGAAGAAAAATAGGCTCTCAAAACCCCACAAATCGCAATAACCGATAACAATAAAGACAACCAGCCATTGGCAACACTGATATCCAAATTCACTTAAAAGTCCCCTCTCTTGTGCCTAAAATCGCCCGCTCCGCAGCTTTTCTACGCTGTTCACAAATCAATAAAGCAGCACGATCACGGCTCCAATAATGCACCACTTCGCGCGCATTCAAAGCACGCTCTGGCAATAAAGCTGGGCGGGCACACGCCATGCGAACAACAGGCGGCAATTCAACCGATAAAAAATGATAAGAAAGGCTACCCACCGGCTTGTGTGTTGAGCAAGCGCACACGCTCAAGCCCAATGCCACCGCCAGTAACCGGCAACTTCCCATTGACTTCCTCCATTTTTGTAAGCTTTTGTTCCAAAGCCGAAATCACCCCTTGCGCTTGATGCTCAGCTTCCAACGCTGCTTGTCTTTGTCGCTCTTGTACAAGCAGTGCACGTGCTGAAGCCTTGGCAATCTCCAACTGCCAATACAAATCACGCGCCTTTTCCGCCTTTAAAATTTGCGCTTTCATAAAGCCAAAAGCCGCCAACATCACACTGACCAAAAAAAGCAGACCAAAAGACAGTTTTGAAAGTGGGCTAAACATTGCTTTTATCTCCCCACCTCGTTATCTCCACCCCATCATAGGAGCTGCTATGCCGCTTATGGGAATGTTTCCTATTAGAAAAATCCAACGAGCCAAAGCCACGATGCACCCCCAGATTGCCAACAATAATCGCCACCATCGAAGGAATAGAAATGCTCGCCATATCAACAATATGCGGAGCCCCCCACAAACCACCAGAAACAAGCAAAAAAATAACCCCCCAAGCAAACCAAAAAGACCACCATAAATAGAGCCTAGAACCACGATAAGAGGGCTTCATGCCTTTACCTCGCCTCCAAGTCCCAAAAGCTTTTTGGCGCGGTTCAAATAAATCAAACGTTGCACAAGTCCATTTCTTCCCCCATTGATCGCCTTGGTAATCCCTAGATAATCATCTTGATCAGCCAGCCTATTCAAGCCTTTCATTTGCCAAAACCAAACAGCAGACCAAAGCGCTGCTGGAAACTTTTCCAGCTCTTGCGGAAATGCCTCACAATCAACCGCTTGTTCATCGACTAGGCGCCAAAACTTCGTAAAACGACGATAATTATTGCGCCCCGTCAACTGGATCAAACCACGCCCCTTAAAGTGCACCCCATCCCCAGGGTTGACATTGCCTAAATCACGCCGCCCCTCATAAGCGCGCCCTGAGGCATATTCACAAACAGTAAAAAAGCCATCACTCTCATGGGCACATTGGCTTAAAAAATGGGCAATACGCAACGGTGTTGTGAGTGCCCCATAAGATAAAGCTTTAGGCAACACGCGTGCCATTTCAACAATAATAAAATCTTGGCGCGCATGATGCGCCAATTTAGGCGCAAGGCGATGAAGAAAAGAAGCATCTATTGAAACCATAACAAACCACTCAATGAATAAAAATTCATTCGCAGTTTATCGGATTTCAAACCCCCAATATAAGCCTGACACTGTCAGTCAAAACTCTCAATACTCATAAAACTCTGAAAATAACGAACCTTGTGGTTCTTGCAAAGAAATTTTCTTCTTCAAGCGATAAGCTGTACGCACATGCATACCAGAAACAGCAGCTGCAGCATCCACCGACCAGCCTTTTTGCAACGCTTGCACCATTTTTTGCCGCCGTTCAGCATCTCTGCCAAGGGGGATAAGAAGGCGCACACCCGAACCATTAAAACAAAAATGGTTGATCAATTGCTGCGCCTCTTCAAACCCAACAATTTCAATCAACCAATCCGCACTCTCAAGACGCCCGGGTATATAAACTTCTCGTCCACCAAAAGCCCGCATCATATTCCATGCTGCTTCACTGCCCGCAACATCAGCTATTTCACGCAATAAGGCAGGAAAATCGCTATAGATTTCCTCTTGCATACATGCTTACCCCTCGCTTTTAACACCTTTACGGATTTTCCGCCCCCAAACATTCATCACTTCTCTAAAGTCGCCCCCACTCATCTCACCCAAAGCTTTACCACTTAACGCCATAACACTTTGATGAAAAGCCCCAAGCTCAAACATAGCATCGGGATTCAAACACTTCCATTGGGCACACAAAATGGAAATGCTTGGTTTCTTCCTCCATGAATCTTCGCGGTTTTTTCCTCTCCAGTCAACCCCACCCTCCCGCTGCAACCAACCTTTCAACGCCTCAATGGCTCTGCATGCATCATCGCTATCGCGTAAAAAACGAATATGATCAATCCCTGTCTGTCTTTTCACAAAGGCAAGCAACGCCTTATCTGAACGATCACGAATAATGCCAAGATTCCACCCAGCAATCCAGAGCGCCTGGAGCTTCTTAGCATATTTCCCCTCTAAACGCTTCCCATTCGGCTTAAAACCAAACGCTTTCATTTCAGCGATAACCAAGTGCTTTTCTGAAAAATTCAAATCTTTCGCCGATTGCTTGCCTGTCAAGCGATAGAGCAGTGCGCGATAGGTCTCATCATCAAGACCTAACGCGCGTTTTCCCATATGAAGGACAGCTAAAGACATCTCTCCCCCCTCATGTCTTCGCCAGATCAATGGTCACAGCACGCCAAGCGCTTTCTAATGTATCGCGTTCATAAAAACGCACATATTCCTTAGATGTCGTCACACGGATCGCTTCACGAATGGCACGCATCGCCTCTTTCCAGCGTGGATCATCAATATCCAAACGCAACAGCATAAAGATCTCGCCCCGATTCACCTTGCCTTCTTTATCCGTATTAAAAGCACGCGTAATAATCGCACGGATTTCAGGGCGTGCATCCGCAGACCATTCATTCAAACACTCATCAAGAAGGCTTTTGGCAATTTGCAATTGCGGTCCAAAATCAACACTTTCCTGAACTTGCACCTTAATACGTTGCAAACCATCAAAGCTTGTGTAAGTACAATTGCCCTTTTTGCCACGCCGCTCCACACCATATTCTTGCGCAAGCAAGCTATCAAAATCACTCAAATCCGCAATCGTATGGTTGTTAAAACGTGCAATCCTTGCCGATAATTCTTTCGCAAAACCCATAATTTTGCGCACCGTTTCATCCTCTAACAAATCCGCAGGGCGGATCAAACTTACCGGCACCAAAGCCCCTTTTGCATCCTTCATATAACGCGTACCTTCAAGTTCAATTTGTGGATTCATCACCAACTTCCTCCTGTGTTTTTTGAAAACGACGAAATGGCACAACATCCCCTGAAGAAGGCGCACATCCCGCTTTCAATTGCCAACGACACCGCATAAGCTCATGACTTAAAACGTGGTTATAGCCTGCCAAACGACGCAAATACTCATTCAATTCTCGAACATCTTGTCCATGCATAAAAATGCCATTCACCTCATACTGTAAAAAGGCAGAGCGCAAAGCAATCAAGCACTCTCTTACCATATAAGGGTTACGTTCCATCATTTGCTTCCTCCAAAATCCATATAAATCACACGATTGCTCTTATCTTCATCTCGATCAGAGCTGTCACACTCAGCCAAAACTTCTGCAACTTGGCCTTCCAAAACCGCATCCGCTTCCCCCAAACGATGAACACTCAACTCCAATTCAAGCAATAACGCCAAATCAACACACAATTTAAGCTTTTCTCCAATATCAAAACCGCATTGATAATCATCATAAAGACCAACAAGCGTATCGGATAATTCTTTGTCGCATAAAGAGATCATGCCAATTCCTCCACGTCACGGTTTTTCCATGCCGCTTTGACATGTTTCAGGGTCACCTCACACCCATCTCCAAGCGCTGCCATGCGTGCCAACATCATGGTTTTGTCAATTTGCCGCAAAGCTCCAGCCTTTAAGCCAATCCCTGTCAAAAACTTTATCGCACCAACATCTTCAATCCCCCAATCATGAATGCGCGCAGCAATATCCTCACTATAGGGCTTGCGCCGTTTCAGATGCATCGCCAATCGGCTTTTAATTTGCGCATAAGAGGGACCATTTTGACGATGAACCAACCGTCCAGAGATTTCATCATTCCCAACCAAAGCGAGCCCCGTACCATTAATATCAACAAAATGGCGCAACTGATTAATCGCCTCATCCGTTAAATTTTGCGCTTCATCAACAATCAGCAATGTTCCGCCACCAACACGCTCTAATTTCTTACCAATCGCACGCGTTAAGCGGGTGGGATTATATTCCACCACTTCCAATTCTGCTGCCATATCATTCAAAATACCGTGAACACTGCGCGTATGCGGGCTGGCTGTCACCAGATAAACATGCGGGCGGGTAGAGCGATAATGGCGGCAGGTTTCGGTCTTACCACTGCCCGCATCAAGCGTAATCATCACCATATCCCCGTACTTTGTGCCAGTGTTAAAGTATCAATGATCTCACTGGCAATTCGATTCCTCTGAAAGGCTGGTTTTTCAGGAATGCGCTCCAAAAACCCCGCCGTTTCCTTTAAAGTCTCAACCCATTGTTGAACCTTCGCATTTTGCTTCCCCAACTGTCCCGCATAACTGCCCGCATACCATTGCGAAAACGTCCCATCCGGCATCCCTATGCGCCGTGCCACCTCTGCTTTCGACCAATCATTCATTTGCCCCAAAGCTCTCACCGCATCCACAAGCTCATTCCATAAAGCAATGTCATCACTGTTGCGGTTTTGTGCTGTTCCATTGGGCTGGATTTTAGGTCGCGCCCAAGGATTTTTATCGACCGTTGCATTTATCGCGTTTTTCATGTATATTCCCCTCTCGTATTGATTTTAGACTGTTGATAAGGGGAAGGGCTCCCACCCGCCCCTTATCTTTTGTCTTTAGAATGAACATTTAAAAGCCGTACGCGATACTAAAACGGCTAACCTTGCAAATCCCCTCTCTTTCTCACACATCAGGGAACTTGCTAACTCCACGCATCTTACCCGATCAGGCAAAGACACCTAGAAACTTCATGTATTGATTAGACTATGAAATGGATAAGATTCCTCCCCCCTTTCTTTGTTAACGCTTCAAGCTGATACGCGATACAAAACCAGCTTCCTTTTGAGAATTCTTACAAATCCCCCCTCTTTCCTTTCCTATCGTTTAGGAAACTTGATCACCTCACGCCCCTCATCAGAGGCGGAAAGCTTTCTCAAAGCTTTATGCAAGTGTTGACTGAATTCTTCCTCCCCCAAAACCTCATCATCGTCTGCTTTCAAAGCTAAATTCCCCACATTGTTTGGCATCAAGCGGCTCACCTTTGGCTTTATCGGAAGCTTAGATTTGAACGCTTCATCCTTTTTCTCAAGGCGCCCATAAACATCGGCCAAGTGATCAGGTGCAAGCTTTGCTGCCAACTGTTTTTCTGCTTTAACAGCCTTCACATATTCTTTACGCAAACGCCCATTCAAGCGCGCCGCCTGCTGGTCATAAAAACCTACATCACAAAGGCATGGTGCCAGACAAAGCAACCGATTGTTCAAATCATAAACCCGTAAATCTTGATGCAAATTATCCGGATCAAAGCGTACAATCACTTTTTTCCCCGCATGCTCATTCAACGCCCTTACCCAATAACGATTGCCATAAAAATGAATCTCCCCCGTACCCTTTTGCGCACGCAACGCCTCAGAGGTTAAAAGCCATAAAGCCCGTTGTGCCGCCGTTGCTTGCCGAATAATCGTTCCCTCGGCTTGCAAGCTCTCAGTAAAAGTCTCATCAAAACTGCGCCCCGCACAATTAACCGCCTTACGCCCTGCTTGCGCATTGTGTGCACAAATTTGCGCACCAACATGGGCTTTAAACGCTTCAAATCCTATCGCGCGTTTTCCATAATCTTCAGGCTTGGCATCCGGTTTATTGCCCGTATAAGCCCCCGCACAAAAGGGATGTTTAGAAATCGCTTCTGCCAGATCACGCCATGCCCGCTCAATCGGTTTAGATTGTCCGCTATAAGGGGTGGTCCATTGCAATTGCACACCCAAACTCGTCAAAAGCCCTTGCGGATCATCCGGCTTAATCTTAAAACGAAAACGGTTTTGCACACCTCCAGAAATCCACTTGCTGGTAAAGGCACGCCCATTATCCAAGGTCATACGCTCCGGTATGCCATAAGCTTCCACCATGTCCCCAATCACCAAACGCACGATTTCCCAAGTCTCAGCATCCGACAAGCGCCACGATAAAATCTTGCCCGAATAAAGATCTTGAATGGCAATCAGATAAAGCCGCACAGGCTTCTCTGTCCAAGGAACGCTCACAAAAACATCCAGCTTATGCCCGTCCATATTCACTGCTTGCAGTGCATGCAGGCTCGAGCGATCACGCCGTTGGGCTGGATAAAGCTTTTTTGCCTTTTCTTCTCCCTCACGCGCTAAAACCACAACCGCTTTGGAAATTTGCGCCTTAAAACGACGCCGCAAAGCCCGCTCTGAAGGAATGGGCAGCCAACCCCGCTCCTGCGCAACAGAAACCATGCGCCGATAACACGCCGAAAAAGCAGGTTTAGAGGGGCGCAAATAATCCGAACAAAAAACCTCCCACGCCCCCTCATGACACGGCGCAAATTGCGAAACATTCTCCTCACCATAACAAGGCGCTAAAGCTGCCAACCAATCAGGGCGCTCATACCCCTCCACCATCTGCCGCCAATTAAAAAGCGACATCCGGCTCACACCAAATTGCACCGCACTCAAACTTGCCGCATCATGCACACCCATACCGGCATGGAGCAAATCTTCCCAAAAGCAAAGTGCCTTCAAACGCTCTTCACAGCGCCTTTTATGCGCCTTTGAAAGCCCCTCATAACGCACCCAAATACTTGTCTTTTGATCGCTTTTCTCTGTCTTTTCTTCTACACAAATTCCACCTGCCCGCACCAACAACGCCGCCCGCGCCCCCTCCGGCAATAAAGAGATGTGATACTCCCAAACCGGCTTGGTTTTGCCTAATGTTTGGCGAAACAATTGTGTATTCAAACGCCATTTCTTAAGCGCAAGATTGTTGAGACCGATCTTTGTTTTCGGCAACCCTGGCAAAGCTGCCTCAGCCAATTCGGCAATACTAAACCATTCCTTCATGGCTGCCCCCTTTTAATGCGAACCGGCGTTGCGCGCATGGCTTTCAATTGCGCTGCAATCTCCCGCTGTTCCTGCTGAAGCCGCGCAATTTCTGCTAAACGTGCCTCATCCCCTTGCAACAGCAACAATCCATCTTCACTCACCACCTCATCCCAGAGCCAAAATGCCTCTGTCGCCCGCACAAATGCCTTAAACCGCGGCAGGGAAATATCCACCTGCTTACTTTCCGCAACATAAGCATCCAAACTCGCCTTACTTAAACACCCAATCCCTAAATAATGCGCCATACGCTCCGCAATCACACTGCGCTCATGCCGGCATTCACGCAAAGCCCGCGCCATCGCTCGCTTAATGCGCGAGCGAAACCGCCCTAAATCAATCTGCGCAACGGGTTCACGACAGGGAAAAACCGGCTTTTGGAAAAAATCAAGCTGCCCGCAACCATGCCTCTTCATGCCTGCTCCTCCCCTGATTGCTTGTTCAAATAATCACAAAACCGCGCCTTTGTCTGCGCATCTGCTCTCTGCCAAACACCCAATAACTGAGCAAAAACCCGCTCTTGTTCATTAATTTGCGGAGGTGTATTAATCCCATTGACCAAATCAACAGCCCGCCGTAAATCCCCCTCAACCTGTTGCAAAGCAATTGCCACCCGCCGTTGCGCAACCGGCTCCATCTTGGCCAACTTCAACAACTGCGCTTGATTATCCGCCAATGCCGTCCCCCGCAAAACAGACCGCAACTCCGGCTGTAAATGCTGGGAAATACGATTGAGGAGTTTCACAGACTCCTTCGATAAACCAATACGATCTGCTACATGTTTGGCAAAGTGCAAACTTTGCATTTTGCCATTTAAGTCACCATCATTTGGCAAAGGGTCAACTTGACCCTTTGCCACTTTGTCCCCTTCACACCCGATTTTATTGTCATTTGAAGAGGCATTATCACTGATTTGAGCAATAGGGTAAACTTTACCCAATTGCTCTTTTTTGGCTTTATGTTGATTACTACCGTCCCCACCAACCTTAATCTCCCCATACTTTTTTTCCCACAATTCGCGATAAGTCTGGACAAAAAGCGCACGGTCAATAACAGACAACTCATTGCGAAAAAGGTTTTCAGCCACTTCTAAAAGCGCGGCATTGTCCTTATCAGCCTGCACCACAACCGCATCAATGTCACTATAGCCCAAAAGCTCAGCAGCACGAAGCCGATGCGCACCAGCTATAAGTGTGTAATTACCTTCCTTAGCATTGGGGGTATGGCGCACCGTAATCGGATTCATCAATCCCTCCCGCGCCATTGATTGCGCAAGTGCCTTGGCATGCTCATCATCCACAGGGCGTATACGCTCCGGCACCACAATCACATCAAGAGCAAGCTTTTGAAACTGTGCCATCACGCCACCGCCTTTCTGATCTCTTTAAAGAATAAATCCATCGCACGCCCCGCCCATCTTCGATAAGCTTTCGCAAAAACGGGTTCTTCCAAACGCCGGTTAATCACTTGCATAGATAGAGAAATAGAAGTCCGCTGACGTGCCTGTATCGCAACAATACGCCGCCGTGGCACCTCAAACTGATAATGCAAAATATGAATAACAATCTGTCGTGCTAACGCCGCATCAAATAAGCCATGCGGGGGGTCAATAATATACCGGATCGGCAGATGCTTAAATCCACTACTCACGGCTTTTAAAGAACAGGAAAGCATCACCTGTAAACGTTCAACTTCTGAATAAGGATTAACGATATCGTTTCTGACATCTGGGGTCCATAAATTACAAGCAGCAACCATAACCACCCCCTATAAAAACAATATGACCACCATCTAATCGCCAGAACCAACCCATGCAAACGGCTGTTCTATGATGCAACTCTATGCAATTTATCTTGCCTATTTCGTACTGATCTTTAGACATTGATAAACCTTTTTATCTTATGGTATTTAAATTCATGGCAAATGCGCAAAAGCACAAAGCCGTGTAACGAAGTTCAAGCAGCATTCCCGCGCAAAGCAGAATGCGCACGCGAATCTGTATTGGCATGTTTTGCTGCTTTAAAAATGCGACGGCGACTTTTGGGGTAGCGGTCGCTAAAAACCTGCTCGACGGGCAAACCGATAAAATCGGCAATAGCGCGTTCGGCTTTCTCGTTAGACCGTGTCCAGATATGTTGAACACTGGATGACGAGAGTTGATAAGCTTTCGCGAGCTCCGCCAAGGTCATATTACGGCGGCGTAGCTCGGCTAAAATACTATGGCGATCCCATACTTGAATGCATGTTTGGGTGGTTGTCATAACTTTCGCTCCTGCTTCAAACGGATGCTCAAACCATCCGTTTTTTGTGGGGTTAATTGTAAAATATCTGCCCTCAATATCGGGCGGTAATATGAGGTATATCTACAAATGGGATATTAGTCAACCCCATTTGTAAACATTTATAATATGAGACGACAAAAAAATGAGCCCAAAACTGCATTAGCAAAACGACTCACAGAAGTTAGAAAGCTTGTGGGCTTATCTCGTGATATATTTTCACTTAAAATTGGTATCAGTATTCAAGGGCTTGGAAATTACGAACGCGGTGATAGAACTCCAGATGCAACGGTTTTATCAGCATATAAAGAAAAATTTGGAGTAAACCTGAATTGGCTTTTGACCGGTGAAGATGCAATGTTTATAGACATGATGATGGCTCGGTCTTTCAATATCTCTCCGCCTACCATTCCTGCTGGACTCATGAAAAAGCTTGGTCGTATAGCTTATACAACCTATCGCGATGCTAAAATAAAACTCCCCCCTGAAGATATAGCGGAACTCGCGGCGGAACTTTATAAAAAACTGCAAGAGCTTGTTCAAGACATCAACGACACGGAAGAAGTCGAAGCGACTTTCCCTCTTCTTAAAATTCATTTAAAGCGTCAAATAGAAGCTGAAAGAGTACATCTAGAAGCTACACAAGATACGGCTTAATGCCTCTCTAAGATGAATGGGGAATCTCTTTTTAAAATCCTGTAATTTAAGCTAACCTAAATATAAATAAGGAGCATTTTTGGCACGCCCCGAACTAGAACCTAAAACAGAACTAGCAAAACGATTGCGTGAAATACGACACACCCTTGGTTTCACAGAGCGTAAGCAATTTGCTAGACATTTTGAAATTCCCGAAACGACTATGCGCAATTATGAAACGGGTTTACAAGAACCCCCTGTATCTATAATGCGAATATATAAAGATCGCTGTGGAATATCCTTAGATTGGCTCGTTACGGGTGAAGGTGAAATGTTTAGTAACATGGCAAAAGCGAAAGCAGCTGGTTTTAAAGCACCTACCATCCCTGCTGGTCTCATGAAAAAGCTTGGTCGCATAGCTTATACAACCTATCGCGATGCAAATATAAAGATCCCTCCTGAAGATATAGCGGAACGCGCGGCGGAACTTTATAAAAAACTGCAAGAGCTTGTTCAAGACATCAACGACACGGAAGAAGTCGAAGCAACTTTCCCTCTTCTTAAAATTCATTTAAAGCGTCAAATAGAGGCTGAAAGAGTACATCTAGAAACTACACAAAATACGGCTTAATGCCTCTCTAAGATGAATGGGGAATCTCTTTTTAAAATCCTGTAATTTAAAACGAGACTCAATATAAATAAGGAGCATTTTTGGCACGCCCCGAACTAGAACCTAAAACACCATTGGCAAAACGCCTACGTGAAATAAGACGAATCTACGGAAATGAAGAACGTAGTATCTTTGCGCAACGGCTTAATTTACAACGTGGCACCCTTGCCAATTATGAAATTGGAGCACACGAACCAACATGCTCAACAATTAACGCCTATTATACGGCCTATAACATTAATCCTCATTGGCTCGTTACGGGTGAAGGCGAAATGTTTACAGACATGGCAAAAGCGAAAACAGCTGGTTTTAAACCACAAACTATCCCTGCTGGTCTCATGAAAAAGCTTGGTCGCATAGCTTATACAACCTATCGCGATGCAAATATAAAGATCCCCCCTGAAGATATAGCGGAATTAGCGGCGGAACTTTATAGAAAACTGCAAGAGCTTGTTCAAAACATCAACGACACGGAAGAAGTCGAGCTTATTTTACCTCTTTTAAAACTGCATTTAAAGCGTCAAATAGAAGCTGAAAATGCACATCCAGAAACTACATAAGATACAGCTTAATGCCTCTTTAATATGAAAAATGAAAGTGGAAATCTTTTTACATTAAAAAATTTATATAAATTATTGATAAACAATACTTTTTACTCAATTTTTAGAGATTTCCACTTATATATGGAAATCTTTTTTGCTTTTTTGGTTATTTTTGGCTGATTTTGGAGTCAATTGAACTTTTGGATTGATTTTTTTCACAGGGTCTTCAAAGGCGGTTTTCTGGGCTTTCACAGACTTTTCAAAATTTTTCACAGGGTTTTCACAGACCTTTCAAAGCCTTCTTTCATTTTTACCATGAAAACGCACTTTTTTCTGATTTTCGCTCTTTTTTACAATTTTAGGTGTCAAAATCTATTTTGACAAAACGCGCATTTAATGCTAAATTTTATACATAAAAACAACAAATTACCACGTATTCCTACCTAATCCCACCTTTTCCCACTTAGTATAAAACCTAGTGTCAAACTACACTAAAGTTTTTAGACATGAGGGATTCGTTAATAAAAGTAATGGAATAGGATTTTTGCAATAAAGTAGAAACGCAATATCCTACGGGATGTGTTTTTTGCAATGAACGCAAAAAGCGATTGATTCATTTTAAATACTTTTTTCAAACTACCGCGCCTTTATAAGAGGACACTGCAATTATTTGCACATTATAAATTACGATTTCTTTCATCAGAGATGAATTATTAAGCTCCATCAGCAATGAATCGGTCTCATATATTTTTTCCCAAAGAAAGAATGATTTGTACTCAATAAAGGAATTAAACTTAAAAACCTGCTCATGAAGCAATCATTTTGAAAAATGAAAGAAACAACAATCAAGGTCATATATTATCTCCATACACCCCACATAACCTCCTCCCCATCCTAAAAGCAAAAAAACATAAAACAAGTCTGTAAACACTCCGACGTCTTATCTAACAGGTTATTTCTCCTGCTAACCACTTCAACGCTTTACAAACAACCTTGCCTTGTTCACCACACTGTCATAAAACATTTAATACATAAAATCTTATAGGCTTTATATCCCCCAAATAATAGTTTTACAGTAAAAACCAAGATAACGAGCTAAATTGTTAAGAATCCTGGGAAAGCCTTCAGAAATCATGACATTCTCGCTATTGTATTATGCAGTCACATGCTTTTTTAAAGAGATATCTCTTAAATCCGCCAAGACTCTTTCACAATGACACCCGTAAATGGTATAAAATGAAATCGATTGATCAGCCCCATCTTTATTTATAATAAAAGCCATACCATCGTACTATTTTCCAACTCTCAATCTCAGCAATCCCCCATTGCCTTGGAAAGAGTTTATAAAAATTATTTTATTTATTTTTCAAATGATTATCTATATGACAACTTCACACATCACGTGCAAGCGAATACTTTTGATTGATCCGCATAAATAACTTCAAAATGAAAAAAATACGATATAATGAATTATTCAATATATAAAACAATGAGTTATTATTAGACATCAATTTTAAAATTAAAAGTTATCATTAAAGATAAAACACATCCTTTATAAAAATAGTTTTATATAAATAAAATCTACTTTTATTCCCATTTAAAAAAAATAGGAATAAAGCAAATAAATAATTGCCTCTACAATAAAGATTTTTAATAAATCCAAAAAGTTAGAAGTTTTCATTTCTAAAAAATGAAAACCTCTAAAGGATCTTCTTACTTTGACAAGAGTATTTTATAGCTCTTTTCAATTGAGAATAAATCAACAAAAGTAAAAAATCTCCAGTACATGATCTTTTTTCAAGACTTTATCTAAGCAGCCCTCTTAACTGATTTTCGAAAACGAAGAGGCTTTGCACGCTTTACTACTGCTTTTGCTTTTTTATGCCTCTCATTTTGAGGTGAAGAATTCTTTCGTTGCAACTGTGCAGCATCATCTTTTCGACTTACAAACTGTTTTTGACGTTTAGATTTTTTAAAACGGCGTTCCTTATCATTTGCTTTTTCTCTACTTTCTCGCACAATTGGCTTTTCTGGAAACGCTGCAAATTGTTCTGGAACAGACTCAGCCACCAATTTCATACGAATCAAGCGCTCTATAGCACGCAAGCGGGACCTTTCTGTCTTCTCATCAAAAAGCGTAAGTGCTTCACCTGATGCACCATTGCGTCCTGTACGACCAATACGATGCACATAACTTTCAGCTTCATCTGGTAAGTCGTAATTAATAACGTGGCTTATCCCTGGTATATCAATACCGCGTGCAGCAATATCTGTTGCCACTAGGATCTGCACAGATCTTTCACGAAAAGCTTTTAAAGCAGACTGGCGAGCACCTTGTGATTTATTCCCATGAATTGTTGCGACTAAATATCCTACCTTTTCTAAACTACGTGTGACAGCATCTGCCCCATGTTTAGTTCGAGTAAAAACAATAACCGAATCAAAAGCTGGATTTGTCAAAAGTTTACTTAAAACATTCTTTTTTTCATTCGTAGGAACACAATATAATTTTTGGCAAATCTCTACAGCCGTAGTACCTTGAGGAACAACTTCAATTTTAACCGGATCATTGAGCAAACATTTTGCAAGCACAGCAATTTCCCTCGGCATTGTTGCAGAAAAGAGTGCTGTCTGACGCTCTTGATGCAAAAGCTTTGCAATTTGCTTAACATCATGAATAAAACCCATATCCAACATACGATCTGCTTCATCCAAAATCAAAAAACGAGATTGGGAAAGATCAACACACTTTTCACGAACAAGATCTCTCAAACGCCCTGGAGTCGCTATCAAAACATCCACACCTGCTTCCATACGTTTAATTTGTTTTAAACGTGATACGCCCCCAAAAATAAGACATGTTGAAAGATGTGCTCCTTTCGCCACAGTACGAATCGTTTCATCAATCTGCACAGCAAGTTCACGCGTTGGAGCTAAAATCAAAGCGCGTGCAGTTTTAGGGCAGCGTTTATCACCTAAAGCCAAAATCTGACTTAAAATAGGCAAACTAAATGCCAAGGTTTTTCCAGAACCTGTCTGAGCAACACCTAAAATATCGTGTCCTTTCAACATCACTGGAATAGCTTGTTCTTGTATAGGTTTAGGTTTACTCATCCCAGCAATGAGTAAATTTTTAATCAAAAGAGTAGGCAAACCTAACTTTGTAAAAACATTTTCTTCTTTTATAGGCAAAATAAAATCTTTCCTTAGCTGAAGAACTCAAAAGAAGTAACCATCTGAACTCTCCACTCAAGAATCCGCGCAAGAGAAATCCCTGACATTTTAAATGAAGCAACGCCTAAAAAGCGGCTTGCGCAACTCATGAACACCTTGAAATCAAGATAAAGGCGTATAAACCTCACTTTACAAAAAGCCAACAAACCAGCCTAAATGCCTTCATCTCTATTATCTTTGGATTATGATAAAAAAGCAAGAACTTTACGAAATACATTTATCATGAATAAAAACAATATTTAGATCGTTTACTTTTTGATGATTGTGTCCATCGGTAAATGTACCTTGATAAAATCAGGATAAATCTCGAGAAAAACTGGATTTTGTAAAGTTTTTTGACCGCCATAAATTAAATACCATTGGTTTTTATCAAAAATCGCCAAAGTTTTATATTGAATGATGCGATCTTTCATCTCAAGAACTGTTGGAATTAAAGCATACAAAGTACCGTTATCAGTTTGTAAATACTCTATATTTTCTTTATCTAAACAATAAGCACCAGAAGGCAACCCCTCAAATTTCTTATGCAACTGTTGAAGAAAATCACTACGTAAAGCACTCTCTGTTGTATTCAATCGATGTGCCATCTCTTTATAAAGCCGCTCAGGCATATAACGAGAAATAGGCATAAAATCCCCATTTTTTATAGCATTATTGACATCAACAACGACTCTTGAAAGTTCATCTTTTTGTACTATTGTTGGCTGAGATGCTAAACTCTGTTGATTAACAATCAAAAAGAAAAATAGACTCAGCACCAAATAAAAAATAGGTTTCATCATTATACTTCTTGTTTTAGTAAAATTTCAGTTTCTCAAATAACAAAATCAAATAACGTTTGATCATCAGTAATATCACGATAACGCCAACCTAACGCTTGAAATTTTTCCTCTAAAAGACAAAAATTACCGTATTTTTTTGTTTCAATCGCAACCAATACAGAACCAAAGTTTCTCGCTGACTTTTTAAGATATTCAAAACGTACGATATCATCATCTGGTGATAATGTGGAAAGAAAATGACGCAATGCACCAGGATGTTGCGGAAAACTAAAAATAAAATATTTTCTCAACCCTTGGAAACGTAAAGAACGCTCTTTAATTTCTGGCAAACGCTCAAAATCAAAATTACCTCCTGAAATAACGAGAAGAATTTTTTTCCCCTTTAACTCTTGAGGAGGAATACTGTTAAGCGCATCAATCGATAAAGCACCAGCCGGTTCCAGAACCACACCTTCAACATTAAGCATTTCAACCATCGTAGAACAAACGCGGTTTTCAGGAACCGTAATGACAGAATCAGGGGGAAATTGCTTTAGAATTGTATAGTTTAGAGCACCAATTTCAGCCACAGCAGCACCATCTACAAAAGTGTCAATGCTTTCAAGCTTGACGCGTTTTCCACTCTCCAAACAAGCAAGCAAACTTGCAGCTCTTTGCGGCTCAACAAAACGAAGCTTTGTTTTCCAACCATATTCATGTAAAAACTTGCTCACTCCACTTGCCAAACCACCCCCCCCTACCGGCACAATCATCAAATCTGGCTCACTTTCTCCATTGAGTTTTTTCCATTGTAAAGCAGCTTCACAAAGCACTGTTGCCTGCCCTGTAATAATGCGAATATCATCGAAAGGTGGAGCCATTACACCACCGCTCTCTACGACAAAGGATTGCGCAGCTTCATAACATTGATCAAATGTTTCACCAACCAAACGAATATCAATGAATTCTTTACCAAAAATACGTGTTTTTTCAATTTTTTGTTGTGGCGTTGTCATAGGCATGAAAATCACGCCTTTACGTTTAAAATAACGACAAACAAAAGAAACCCCTTGCGCGTGATTCCCCGCTGAAGCACAAACAAATGCAGAATCTGGTGATATACAGCTAAGCATTTCTGAAACAAAATTGAAAGCACCACGAATCTTATAAGACCGCACCGGTGTTAAATCTTCACGCTTTAAATAAATTTCTGCATCATACTTTTGACTAAGAAAATCATTTCTTTGAAGTGGTGTTTCAGCAAACACGTGATGCAATCCCACCATAGCTTTTGTGACGTCTTGAATAAATTGACTCATAACACTAATCATTTCATACTTTATTTACATTATAAAAGCTTTTTCTATCGATAAAGGAAACTATTGTCAGTCAAAATTTCACTAAAAAATGAAAAATGTTTCTTTTGTCATTAATTCTTGATTCAATAAAAGATATAGCTTATGAGAGAACTCACATCGCGGACGTGATGAAAACGGTAAACATAGCAGACTTAAAATCTGCCGGTCGAAGACCTTGCGGGTTCAAGTCCCGCCGTCCGCACCAGATTATCTTAATCTCTCTTATTTTCCAATGATTTATTAAAAATCAAAAAAAATTAAAGCACCTTCTAAACCACCTTTCGTAACTTTATTATAACGCTATAAGACGGCACCGCGGTGGTACTAAAATACGAATCATTGCTGCTTTTTGAGGTACCTTTTTAGCACTTTGACCTCCTCCTCGTCTTTATAGGATGGAGAGGCAATCAATATTGCTAATTTGGGATTGGCTTATACTCTTCATGACTCTTGTAAAACGACGCAAAAGCTCAGAAAAGAGATAGATGCAAAAGACAAAATAATAGATAAAGAAGCTGAAATAATACGTGCACAAAAAGATGTGATTCAAAAACAAGAAGAGTTAATTCGAAAATCAACTGCTTCTAAGATTATTTTTCCTCGAATGGCAGTAAAAAATTGGCCCAAAAGTAGTTTCAAGTACTTTCTCACGACCATTTTTTCAAAACAGGCAATCACAACACGCTCTGTCATAGCGCACATATAAATACGCAACAGCCTTCATGGGGGAAGATGATCATCAATACACAAACCGTTCTCTGCCTTGATCTAGATCTAAGACAGGCTGGGCGATTTCTCGTGTAGACAGCAGTATAACAAGTGGCACTTGTCAATTTTGAATTTTTTCGTTTTCAAGGCGATAGTAGGCGCTATTTGCGTTTTCAGCAATGGCTTACAAAAATGAAGATCACAACAGATAAAGTCAATGCCTCACAAGAAAAGATGATTAAGACGGTGTGTGCAAAAGAATACAATCCAAAAGATGACAACGAAGCAAATGCTTTAGCAATTTTATATTTAGTTAAAGAAGGGAATGCGCATGTCTAATGCAATGCCATGGATAAGATTCCTTTTGAATGACTGGAACAGTGAGATAGATGGAATGACATGAGAACAAAGGGGCATTTATATAACGCTTTTCATTCGCATATATGACAAAAAAGCACCAATTAAAACAGATTTTGAAATGCTTGCCCGCGCTTGCAATTGCTCGCAAAAAAGTTTGCAACTATTGTCGAATATCTCATGAAGAATGGTAAATTTCTTGAGAAAGATAATGGTTTGTCGAATACGCGCATTGAAGAAGAGCTAAAAGATTTTACTGATAAAAAAGCGCCCATATCGCAAATTCATAGTGAGGCTGGAAAAAAGGTGTACAATAAAAAACGCTATAAAAAACATTTTAATGATTTTGCTGAAGCAAACGCTAAGCAAAATCAAGCTATAAAGAACCAGAATAAGAATATATATAAACTAAAACTATCATTTTAGCAAAAAAAACTGCTTCTGAAAATTTAGAAACAAACGAACAGGTTGACGAACTAACATAGGTTGCTGCTGTTGAGACCACATCAGAGCAAATCGAAATGGGTGTAGAAAACCAACCTTCCATTCACGAGCAAGAGAACATTACGAAAAAAGCTAAACGGGTTAGAAATGACAGTGGCTGTCGTACCCCTGATGATTTCGAACCTGTTTATGATTTCGCAATCGAAGAGGGATTGCCTCCAGAGCGTATCAAAGCCGAAATGGCAAAATTTCGAGATTTTTGGAAAGCTAGAACAGGCAAAGATGCACGCAAAACGGATTGGAAAGCAATGTGGCGCAACTGGGTGCAAAAAGCTATCGAGGATTTAGAGAACGGAAAAAACTATGGAAATCACTCTCAAAGGCAAAAAAGTGTAGATGAACGCATCTCAGACAGTATCCTTGATATCGGGCCTCGAGGTCACTTTGAAACACATTCACGAGATGATAACTCTGGAGTTTCCTTTAGTTTTGAAAAGTGGCAAGCATTGACACAACAGCAGGAAGCGATTGCCTTAGAAGCGTGTGATCAACTTCACGAATTGTTTTCAATAAAAGTGAGTAAAGAGGACATAACCAAGGCAATTCGGATGCTTTCGGTGTGGTTTAAAAATTTCGCAACAGACAGATCATGAAGGTATGGCGCTTACCTATGGAATGGTTTTGGAAAGTGTTTCTGCGTGGTCACTCATAAAAACGGTTAAACGGATTTTATGCGATGAGTTAGAAGGTTTATCGGATACGTTTTTTCCAAGCACTCGTGAGTTAGTAAGATTATGTCGTGATTTGAAAAATAGTCTTTTGACGAAAGCCAATCTTGTACACTAGGCTGTTTTGAACACCCGTGAAAAAAGGCTGAAAGAAAAGGCAATGAGAGAGAATTCAAGACCACTCACGTTGGTTGAAAAGCAAGTGAAAAACACTGCAAATTAGCAAACTAATGAAAATTGCTGATCGTTTTGTGATTGGATGTGCATTTAAATCGACAAAATGGCACCGTACAGAGTGATTTAAAGATTTTATGATAAAAAACCTATCTTATAAAACGCTCTGTACGGTCAAATTTGAGGCAAATAGACAAATTTGTAAAATTAGGATTAAAGCATGTTCATTTTAAAACATCTATTCTTAAAAAACCGTAAACAACCCATGCGAAAGAGGTTTGTTGCAACGGCAGTGGGTATGTCCCATGGGGGATGGGACAGAGGAGTATTTTTACAACCTCTACAAATACGAAGACGGTACAAAAGAGTGTAAAAAGTTTGATGGTGATCAGTATTACAAAACACCTAAAAATGCGGATTTTAGTACCAAAGCGCAAGTAAAAGCATGGGTTTACGGTGGTGATATTCCGAAAAGCATTCTCAATTACGAACCTCTTATAGACGAAGATCAACAGAGAGATCAAAAAATTATCGAAAACCGCAAGAAATAAATATGTTTACAGATAAGCAGCTAAGAGCCTTGTTTGGTATTATAACTTTTATATTTTTATGTTTTTCAGAAATTAAAAAAATATTGACTTTATTCAGAGTATATTGCGTATTGCTCTAAATGCGCTTCTTAAACATTTGCACAAAAGCATTAAAAGCTATTGAATCATGGACTTTATGTTATATTTTTATATAATATTAGAGAGGGCATTTTATGCACAACAAAATTACGTAAAGTTGGAGGATCCGTTATGCTCTCTATACCGCCTGCATTGTTTGATGTTCTTCATCTTACTGAAAATATGCAAGTGGGTTTGGCTATTGATAATGGACAATTGGTTGTAAAACCACAAATATCGCAAAATTACACTCTTGAAGAATTGTTAGCCGAATGTAATCCTTCGGACGATTTTGCGGATAAAGATGTAGAGTGGTTTGATGCTAAGCTTATTGGCAGAGAGCTCTTGTAATGAAGCGAGGTAAAATTTGGTTTGTATCGCTTGACCCAACCTCTGTCTATGAGAAAAAGGAACGCGTCCTGTACTGATTGTGTCACCGGAGGCGTTTAATCGTTTAACAAAAACACCCATTGTTTTGCCCATTACGAGTGGAGAAATTTTGCTAGAATAGCAGGCTTTGCTGTTTCATTGGTGGGAACAGGGCTGCATACAACAGGTGTGATACGCTGTGACCAACCGCGTGCTTTAGATATAGTAGCGCGTAATGGAAAAAGAATGGAAACTATTCCATATATAATTATGGATGAAGTCTTAGCAAGGTTATCAACATTTCTTACTTGAATTTTTTCTACACTTTTAAATGTTTAAAAACACCAACTTTAGGTAAAAAGTAAAAAAGCATAAGATCATGATTTTTTTCTGCTGACAATCAGCTAATCAATTTTTCACAGAATAAAAATCAATATTTGACTAATGATGTCATTAATTATGACTCAAAAGGAGCCATAATGAAAGCTGTCATCACTACGTCAATGTGTGTTGTTGGAGACAATAAAAGCGCTGTTCGCTTTGAACCATTACCCCCAATAATCCATTTGTTGAAGTTTCTAATCAGGTCTACGCACGTCTCAAGCGCGCCAATGCTGCAAAACCTTTTGTTGACGTCAAAACAACAGCAAAACCTAAAAAGACAGTTGAACAAATTAAGCAGATAGAACAAGAAGTAGCACAAACATCATCTGAACCAATGACTGAAGAAACCTTACTCGAAAAACCAAAAGCATCTAAAGCTTCCAAGCCATCAACACCTACTCTTAAAAAGGCTTAGACGTTGAAGTTAATCATCCACCAAAAATGGTATCTTCAACAGGTGAAGGATACCTTCACCAGTCTTCAAGCACCACACCTTAATTGGGCTTTGCGTAATGCTCTAAACACCGCAGCAAAACAGTCGAACGCTTTACTGAAAAGCAAATTGCCGATGTTACATCTGCCCAATCAAAGCATGTTAAGCAAGGTATTTATATTAAAGAAAAGGCGACAGCAAGGTTTCTTGAGACAGATATCATTCGTTCTGGAACACCGATACTTCTTAAATTTTTTAAAGCAAAAGAACAAAACGCGGCGTGACTTACACAACTGTTTGGAAAAAAACAAATCTTGCCCATGTTTTTATCAAGGAAAAGCAAAAGAACAAAACGCGGCGTGACTTACACAACTGTTTGGAAAAAAACAAATCTTGCCCATGTTTTTATCAAGGATGGGAGTTTTCCAAAGCGTGTTGATTTAAAAAAGATGAAGGGTAATGTTTTTCAAAGAGCGGATGGAGATCAATTCCCCATTGCAAAACAAGAGGAACCCTCAATTGCTAGGGTGATGTCAAAGCCAGAGATTACAAGTGCTATTGCACAATATGCCAATGAAAGATTAACCAAAAATATACAGAGACAACTTTCTCGTCAAGAATACGCTGCTAATAAGAAAGGCTAGATCATGTTCTCAAGCTTTATCTATATCTTACATATCCTTATGAGTTTATGCATTACACACTTTGATTGCAATTTTAAAAACAGATTATCACTTATGCTTTGTTTTTCCATAAAAAAGTCAATAAAATCAATATAAAAGGTACTTCCCAGCGGGTTGGCTTCGTTGCGGAACAGGCTAGTGCGAACTATCGCTAGCGACAGAATTTTCAATTTGACTGTACATTGTACACTTAACTCATTGATAGATAACAATTTCAATATGTACACTGTACAGTATGTGAAACGTTTTCTTAGCAAAAAGTAATTTTTGTTGCTGAACAATTCTATAGTAATAGGTATTTTCGAATCAGGTGCCTCAAAAACACCTTAAAACAACTAGCGGATTAGTTGCCGAAATAACTAATCTTCCGCAATTTAAAAGCTTTAACTCATTCTATGCTACATGCATATAATAGCTTTGTCAGGTGTGGCTATACTATATAACACCCTTCGGGGAAAGGCGTAACGACGGACTAGATGCCGTTTTTCTTAGTGCCCAGCACTCTTTTAGAGTGTCATTAAGGAACGTCTAATCGATAGGAGTTCATTATGAACATTCTTAAAAATATCAGAACAAGTCATTGATCCGAAAACCGTTCAAACTGTTAATGCGCGTGAATTGCATACGTTTTTGGAAGTTAAATCGGAATTTAGAAATTGGATAAAAAATCGCATTGAGGAGTACAGCTTCCTAGAAAATAAGGCCTTTATAAGTTTCGCTAAAATTTTAGCGAAACCTAAAGGTGGTCGTCCAAGTACAGAATATCACATCATATTAGACATGGCGAAAGAGCTCTCAATGGTTGAACGCAATGAGAAAGGACGCCAAGCACGCCATTATTTTATTGAATGTGAAAAGAAACTAAAAAGCCAATCTACTAATTATGATAGTGATAAACGCTTTGATGATTTTACTATCTTCGCCAACATGTTTTGACAAATTATTCTAAAATCATAGGTATCATCTTTGGTCGTCTTTTAAAAATAGATGAAATCAAAAAAGAGCTTGATCATTACAAATAAGTTACAAAAGAAGCTAAGCGCGTTTTAACAAGATCTGTCGTGAAACTGCTTAGATTTAAAGGAATATGACATACCTCCCCGTTCTCAAAAATGGGGAGGTGGTTTAAAGATCAAGTTTTGAATGGGAGCCCAAACGCATTAAAATCAATCGATCTTGACCAATCAAGCGATAAATCAACACTCTAAGTCAGGTCGAATATGGTAATCTCGATAATTGCTCCAATTCCCAGTCAATGCATGGTCATGATATCGAGGTTCTAAAGGCGGGTCATTTGCTAATGCTGCAATGATTTGGCGCAAATCAGTATCTAAAAGATGCCGATACCGTCCTTTCATTTCACGATTGAAATCACGTTTGAAGATGGTGGTACGTTCAATCGTCCGCATAGAGATCATCAAATAATTCATCTACAGAATGAAACTTTTTTAAGTTGCCCTCATCCAATTCAGCAAAAGCCGCTATGGTTTCCGCATTGGGTTGAAACAAAAAGGATGGAATAGCTTTATCTTGCGCAATGCGTGTCATCAATACTCTCACGACATCACTTACTGATAAACCAGAGGCTTGAATAACTTGACTAGCAACATTTTGAATTTCTTCTGGTACACGCGCTTGAACCATACGACTGGCAGCCATGATGACTTCTCCTTTCTCAATTGTATTTCAATGTAATACAATTGAAGTATAATTTCAACTGTAAAGCATCATTTTTTAAAGTGGAGAGGTGGTTGATTTAGCAACCGCTTGCTTTTTTAGACTTTCACCCACGTTTACGGCGTTCTTTTGTTACATATTTAAAGAAAGAGGGTGGTAAAACATCTTTAGCTGGCTTTAGACGTGCACGTTCTTCATCTGTCAATGATGGAGAATCCACAGCTTCCAAATCTTCTTTTGTATAGCCACATCTTATTTTAAAGTTTTTTTTGAAAACCAATAATTCTTGTGTGACTTGAAGCGTTTCCGTTTGCATACCGGAATATACACCCGATTATACCGGATCGTCAATTATCTGTTATGCCGTCAAACCTCAAGAGTGGAAAGATCATTAAACCCTACATTCAAATTTATTGATTTTGGCAAATTCGTCTGCTTTTTCAGTTTGTAATATACTAACGTCATAAGCAGCTTGCATGTTAAGCCAAAATTCAGCAGTAGTATCAAAAAAATAGGCTAATCTTAATGCTGTATCTGGAGTCACTGGACTATTTTCCGCAATAATACGTTCTATCCTCGTGCGTGGAACATTTAATGCTTTTGCAAGGGCATAAGCAGAGAGAGCATATTCTTTTAAATATTCCTCCCGTAAAATTTCTCCGGGATGTATAGCAATATAATTTTTCATCTCGACCTCCTACAGATCAATGATAATCTACGATTTCAACTTCATAGGCGCCATTAGAACGCCATTCAAAACAAATACGAAACTGGTCATTAATACGAATAGAATATTGACCTTTACGCTCTTCTTTCAATGCTTCTAAACGATTTCCTGGAGGACTGCGCAAATCTTTGAGGTCAACTGCTTTATCGAGCATAAACAATTTTCTTTGGGCTATACGTACTAGAGTTGTTGGAAAACCTTTAAGCGGATTACCTTCTAAAAGATCTTTACAACGCTTATCCGCAAAAGATTCAATCACCAAATCACCTTCATTCGCTCTTTTATATATCATAGCATGATACTAATCTAAAAAAAGGATGAATGTTGAAAAATATTTAGCAATAGGTGCAAAATGACCAAGAAGCATCGTGAGGGTCTATCGGTTCGTGCGTTTGCGAAGAAGATGGGTGTTTCACATAATGCGGTGGTTTCTCGGATAAAGACAGGTAAATTTGATGCGGCTCTTTTTGAAGATGGTTCTGTCAATGAAGCCCTTGCCACAAGCATCTGGAATGAGAATCCAACAAAGCGCCCTGCTCCATTTTTAGCGCCTGATGGTCAACCGCGGACAAAGATCAAACAAGCCTCTACAGATGGAGCCAATGAATACAAGATAAAACTGGAGCGAATGCAAGTTGCCCTTGAAAGCGAAAAGATTGCACTTGAACGCTTACGCGAAACCACTGTTGATCGAGAAGAAATGAAAAAGGCAGCTCGTGAGTTTGGAAGAGCGCACCGTGATGCTATGTTGAATTTTCCTCATCGTTTTGGTGCAAGCATTGCTGCACAAGTTGGATGTGATGCGGCCAGCCTTATTGGTGCTATTGATTACACTATGAGAACCGCTTTGCTTGAGGCGGTTAATATTCCAGTGCCTTTTCATGATCCTCATTCTCCAGAGTTAGAGAACTTGCAAGAAACGAATAATGGATGACAATGCAGTCGAAGAATTTTTCGCCCATGCCAATAATGCAAGACAACCGGACCCACCGTATACGGTTTCGCAATGGGCGGATAAGAATAGATACCTTAGCACCGTAGCAAGTGCTGAACCTGGATTGTGGAGAACAAAGCGGACCCCCTATTTGCGCGAAATCATGGATAATCTTTCCTCCTACGTGCCAATTGAAACAACTATTGTCATGAAAGGGGCGCAAGTTGGCATGTCAGAGGCAGGATTAAATTTCTGCGGTTATGCTATTCATTATAGTCCAGGACCTGCCCTTTATGTGATGCCAACGGTTGAGACAGCCAAAAAGCTTTCAAAGACGCGGCTTGATCCTATGATTATGGCAAGTGCAGTTTTAAGTGAACGCATAGCCCCAGCACGAGCACGTGACAGCGGGAATACCATGTTTTCGAAAGAGTTTGATGGTGGGGCATTGATGCTTACAGGAGCAAACAGTGCAGCTGGTTTGCGTTCCATGCCTATTCGTTATCTGATTTTAGATGAGGTGGATGCCTATCCTCTCAGTTTTCTTTGAAAGCGATTTTTTGCCTATAGAAATGTCGTTAAAATGTGGCTTTTTGCTTTTCACTTTCAAATCCCCCGCCGGTTGCGAGCACCCTCGCATTAGTATTCCGAGAGCCTGAAAGTATTGAATACGAACCAGATTTTTACTTTTAGTGCTCATAGCACCTAGACATAGAAAAATATCCCATAATTCCGAGACACCCACAGAGTGGGCTCATTTATGATCGAACTTTAGGGCTTTCAGACCCTACTAATCGCTGCGTAGACGAGCAAAATCACTCTTTAAGTAATAAAGTAATTTCAGGAGATTAGCAATCAAAATGAAAATAATCTCAAAAACTATAAGATTGAGCACTCTTCAAAAGAGGATAATGCGAAGGGCTGTCATCGTGGTTAGTCATTAACCCACATAATGCTTCTTTTCCAGAAAACGCAAAACGCGATATAAGAAAAAATGTTGTTTGCAAAGTTTTCTCTTGCCTATACAAAGAGAAAATGAAAAATTTGGAGGGCTCCCATGATAAATGACATCTACTGTGTTGGATACAATTATGTTGAACATGTTCATGAACTAGGTAATGTTGTTGAAGATGAACCTGTTATCTTTAGCAAGCCCAAAAGTTCACTCGTTTTAGGCAATGAAATTTATCTCCCTGATTTTTCCAAAGAAATACATTTTGAAACCGAAATTGTGCTCAAAATCTCAAAGGACGCTTTCATGATCATGGAGGAAGAAGCAGAAGAATGCTATGATGCCGTAGCAATAGGTCTTGATCTCACAGCGCGGGATTTGCAAACAAAACTGAAAGAAAAAAAGCTTCCTTGGCTTTTATCGAAAGGATTTAAAGGCGCTGCATACGTCTCTGACTTCATAAACAAGGAAAAAATAAACAACCCAATAACCTTTGCAATGAAGTTGAATGGCGAAACAAGACAAGTTGGCAATACGAAAAATATGATCTTTAGCTTTGAGAAGATAATATCGTTTTTAAGTCACTACATTCAGCTAAGACGTGGTGATCTCATATACACAGGCACTCCACAGGGTGTAGGAAAACTTTCTCAGTTTGACAGAATAGAATTGTATCTCGAAAATCAATTAATTTCAGAGCTAAAAGTAAAATGAATCATCAAATACTGACCTTTTTCATTGTTTCATTTTTTTTAGTCATCTCACCGGGGCCGAATATGGCCCTTATCATCGATAATGCAACGAGATTGGGAAGAAAGAACGCATTTGTAAACGTTTTAGGATTGTGTACAGCAACATATGTGCATGGGGCATTTTCCATACTAGGTGTATCAGCGCTCATTCTCAACAACAAAACGCTGTTTTTTTTAGTAAAACTCATGGGTGGCAGCTATTTATTATACATGGGCTTTAAATCAATTAAATCTGGAATACACAGCTTAAATTCAAAAGAAAGAAGTTCAACGAATGAAAAGCATGCTACGAGTGAAACAAAGCTTTTAACCAGCTATATGGACGGTTTTTTGACACAAATACTAAACCCCAAAGTATCTATATTTTACATAGCAGCTTTTCCAAAATTCTTAGCTTCTGGAGGTAGCATTAAAAAAGGTTTTGAACTTGTAACCATACATTCTTTCAACATCTTTGCATGGTTTACTTTAATGACCATTTTTATATCATTTGCCAGTACCGCCTTAAAAAAGCAGCGGGTAAAAGGCTCGATTAACATTGCGACAGGAACAGTTTTATCTTTGATAACAAATTGTAAAGTTAATAGAGCAATCTTTTCCTGATTCTGTCTCTCACTGTGAATAGCTCAATCTCTAACAGAGCTTATACAATCCCCAGTTCTTTTTTTCTTTGTATAACTGAATTACGTTGCATTTCTTTATCATATTCTCAAGGACGTTTGTGTAAACTTTGTGAGTTTCTCGCAATATTTTATAAAATGTTACCAATATCTAAACAAAATCCTTATTCATCACTTTTAAAAAAATAAGCTATGATATTCCTCTTTTTGTTTATGAAACAAAAGTAACTTTTTGATTTATGATAGCACCATACAAACAAAAAAATGATTTTAAAAATCATTTTAATTTTCCATTAAAAATTGTTTCTTAAACTAAGATGAGAACTCTCGAGTACTATTTGAGCAAAAAGTAAAACTCTCACCATTATGAATAATAATAAATAATGTACTGATTACAAATAATAAGTTTCAAAAAATTATAAAAACTCCTGACAACTTTCTGAAATAATTTTAAAAGCCCCACGTCTTTTAATGAACAATTTATTTGTTATTAATAACAATAAAAAGCTCCCTATTCAAATATCTGTTACATTATTTAAGAGGACAACATTCTCTTTTTTCAAAAGCATATTCCTAAAACATATTCTTTTCTTTATCCACACAAAATCATAAAAAACGTTTTTTTCCTTTACACCTCATTTATATCATGCTTCGATACGAAATAATGCTTTTTTAGCGTAATTTAATCTCAAAATAATTAAAGGGAACCCCCAAAAAATGAGCTACAAACAAAATTTAAAAGATAATTCTCAGAATAAGTTACAGCGTGGACTACACAACCGACATGTACAACTTATAGCCATTGGTGGTGCTATTGGAACAGGTCTCTTCATGGGGGCAGGAAAAACAATTAGTGTAGCAGGTCCTTCCATCATACTCGTTTATGCTATTATCGGTTTTGCTCTATACTTTGTCATGCGTGCTATGGGAGAATTGTTGCTTTCTAATTCACAATACCGATCTCTTATTGATTTTTCAACCGATATGCTAGGACCGGGAATCGCTTTCTTTGTTGGCTGGAGCTATTGGTTGAGCTGGGTTGTAACTGGAGCTGCTGACATTATTGCCATCATCACTTATATGAACTTTTGGTGGCCAACACTCAATCCATGGTTTACCGTTTTTACCTGCATTAGTGTCTTTTTAATCTTTAACCTCTTTGCCGTGAAACTATTCGGTGAACTTGAATTCTGGTTTGGTCTTATCAAAGTCGTCGCAATTTTAGCATTAATTGTTGTGGGATTTTATATGATCGTTACGGGCTTTACCTCTCCCAATGGTACGGTTGCTTCTCTCAATCACGTATGGAACGATGGCAATATCTTTCCGCGAGGAATGACAGGTTTTTTTGCTGGATTTCAAATTGCCATTTTTTCTTTTGTTGGTATAGAAATTGCTGGAACAACCGCTGCTGAAGTAAAAGAACCTAAAAAAGTTCTCCCCAAAGCAATTAATGCAATACCGGTCCGTATTGTACTCTTTTACATTTTTTCTCTCGCTGTAATTATGTCTGTCACACCTTGGGATCAAATTGTTCCAGATAAAAGCCCCTTTGTCTCGATGTTTTGGCTTGCAGGCATTCCGATAGCTGCCGGCTTGGTAAACTTTGTCGTTATTACCTCAGCTGCCTCTTCAGCAAATAGTGGTATTTTTTCTACCAGCCGTATGATATATGGACTTGCAACACAAAAAGGTGCCCCTCCAATTTTAGGTAAACTTTCCAGATACCATGTTCCAGCCAATGCTCTATTCTTTTCCTGTTTATGTATTTTAATAGGGTATACAATTGCCTCACTCTCTCCAAGCCTCATAAGTGCTTTTACAATTGTGACAAGCATTTCAGCTATTGCATTTTTATTCGTATGGTCTGTAATTTTGATTAGCTATATTGTGTATCGTCGCAATCGCCCTCATCTACACGCTGAATCCATTTATAAAATGCCAGGAGGTGTTATCATGTGTGGGATAATTTTAGTTTTCTTTGTTTTCATGCTCTATTTGTTGACATTAGAAGCTGATACTCTACTAGCCTTAAAATATAGTATATTCTGGTTTGTTTTCTTAGGTATAATGTATTTTATGTTTGTAAAGAAAAAAATAACTCAAGGTAACAAATAAAGTCTATACATAAAAACATCTCAAAAAAGGGTAATTTTAGTTACCCTTTTTCTACTTAACCTCCTCCCCAAACATCAAAAAACGACGATTCCTACCGGCACCGGTTTGTAAACAATCCGGCTTATTAAGGGGGAATGCTGCTGATCATTTATATGGTTCACCTACATAAGGCTCTATGGGCTAGCCCTGCCCTGAACACTCACCACCCATTCTAAAAATACTTAATGCGTAAAATGTTATATGCTTTATATCACTACTCTACACAACAGTATTTTACTGCACAATAGGATAAGAAACGAGCTATTCTGTAAAAAATTCTCTATAAACTTCACTGACATTGTTTACTAATAAAACATGAGATTTATCTAAAACTTCCCCCCCCAAAAAAATTTATATTCAATTTTTTATCAAAATTAAAAATATAGCTCTAAACAGAATATATCTTAATAGCTATCTGCAATAAAAAAAGATTCTATGAAAATATTTTTCTATTTGTAATAAATTTTAAATATTAATAATCAAATGTAAAATTTAAATATATTTTTTAATGTTTTAAACAATAGTTTAACTATTTAAACTTATTTTATTTATATACAAAGTTTTATATTTAATAAATTTACAATTTTATTTATATTTTTATATAGCTAAAAATATAAATAAATAAATAATTTTAAATATAAAGATATTTATATAAAAAATTAATATAAATAAATATACATAAATATATATTATTATTTATATACAAATAACAATATATATAATATAAATTATATTATATATTATATATATTACTTATGTATAAAAAATAAAAAATCAAAAAAATATAATACAATTTATATTTTGTTTATTATATATAAAATAATTATTCCATAAATTAATAATGTTTTTGCTTTATTCACATATAGTAATAGAAAAAAATTCCTTTACTCCTTAACCATAGCGTGTTCCGATAGAAGGAATTACCTTTTTTAGGGTAATTTTTATTTAAAAATAACTAAGGAGAACTCCCCAAAAATGAACAAACAAAATTTAGAAAAAAAACCTAAGAAGAAATTGCAACGTGGACTACATAACCGACACATACAACTTATAGCCCTTGGTGGAGCGATTGGAACAGGTCTCTTCATGGGATCAGGAAAAACAATCAGTGTAGCAGGCCCCTCAATTCTACTCGTTTATGCAATTATTGGTTGTGCTCTATACTTTGTCATGCGTGCTATGGGAGAGTTATTGCTTTCTAATACACAATACCGATCTTTTATTGACTTCTCAACCGATCTTCTAGGGCCATGTGCCGGATTCTTTATCGGCTGGACATATTGGTTGTGTTGGATTGTCACTGGAACTGCTGAAATTATTGCTATTGTCACTTATACACATTTTTGGTGGCCTGAACTCAATCCGTGGATTCCTGTTATAATTGGTCTTATGTCCTTTTTAATTCTTAACCTCGTCGCCGTAAAACTATTTGGCGAACTTGAGTTTTGGTTTGGTTTTATCAAAATCGTAGCAATTCTAGTCCTAATCGTTGTAGGATTTTATATGATCTTTACCGGTTTTGTCTCTCCAAACGGTACGGTTGCTTCTCTTAGCCATATATGGAACGGTGGGAATATTTTTCCGCGAGGAATTACAGGCTTTTTTGCTGGATTTCAAATTGTTATTTTTGCTTTTGTTGGCATTGAACTCGCTGGAACAGCTGCTGCTGAAGTAAAAGAGCCTCAAAAAGCTTTACCACAGGCTGTTAATTCAATACCAATCCGCATTGTATTCTTTTATATATTCTCTCTTCTTGTGATTATGTCTGTGACGCCGTGGGATCAAATCAGTCCAGAAAAAAGCCCATTTGTAACAATGTATGCACTTATTGGTATCCCAACTGCTGCAGGTTTGATGAACTTTGTTGTCCTCACAGCTGCCGCATCTTCAGCAAATAGTGGAATTTTTTCTACCAGCCGTATGATATATGGGCTAGCAACACAAAAAGGTGCTCCTAAATTTTTAGGAAAACTTTCTCGTAACCACGTTCCAGCCAACGCATTATTCTTTTCATGTATATGCATCTTATTTGGTTATGCCGTTGTATCGTTATCTCAAACACTCATAGCTGCTTTTACAATTGTTACGACAATTGCCGCAACTTTGTTTATATTTGTATGGTCTATCATTTTGATCAGCTATATCGTCTATCGCCGCAATCGTCCTCTCCAGCATACTGTCTCTCCTTATAAAATGCCAGGAGGTGTTGTTATGTGTTGGGCGCTTCTTGTTTTCTTTGCATTCATTATCTATTTATTGTCATTAGAAGCTGACACTGCCATAGCTTTAAAATACACTCCAGCGTGGTTCATATTTTTAGGAATTGTATACTTTCTTTTTGGGAAAAAGAATTATGCAAAAAATTAAAAAATAAAGCTTATGTTTCAAAAACATATAAAAAAGGGTAACTAAAGTTACCCTTTTTTGATATTTATCTATAAAATTATAAAAGCTATTGACAAAATATCTCTGAAGAAGCTTCAATTACGCTCTTTATCAACCAAAGCATTCGATTTTATCCAAGGCATCATAGAACGAAGTTTTTTACCAACTTCTTCAATAGGATGATTATCATTTAAACGCCGCATACTTTTAAAATGAGCAGCACCAGCTTTATATTCTTGAATCCAATTCGATGTAAATTTACCCGTTTGAATATCTTTCAATATACGTTTCATTTCTGCTCTGGTTTCATCCGTAATCACACGTGGACCAGACATATATTCACCCCATTCAGCTGTATTAGAAATCGAATAATTCATATTTGCAATGCCCCCTTCATACATGAGATCAACAATCAGTTTAACCTCATGTAAACACTCAAAATAAGCCATTTCTGGTGCATAACCTGCTTGTGTTAATGTTTCATAACCAGCTCGAATCAATTCAACAAGACCTCCACAGAGAACCGCTTGTTCACCAAAAAGATCAGTTTCGCACTCTTCTTTAAAAGTTGTTTCAATCACCCCAGCACGTCCACCACCAAGACCACATGCATAAGATAATGCTAAATTATGAGCATGCCCTGAAGCATCTTGCGCCACCGCTATTAAGCAAGGAACACCACAACCCCGTTGGTATTCATGACGAACTGTATGCCCTGGACCTTTAGGAGCAATCATCACAATATCAACGTTTTTTTTAGGTTCAATCAAGCCAAAATGAATGCTCAAACCATGCGCAAAAGCAATCGCTGCCCCATCGTGTAAATGATCATGAATATGTTCCTTATAAATATCAGCTTGCAATTCATCTGGTGTTGCCATCATGATGAGATCTGCCCATTTTGCTGCTTCAGCAACACTCACCACTTCAAAACCATCAGCCATGGCTTTTTTTACTGTTTCCGACCCTGAACGCAAAGCTATTTGCACATTTTTAACACCAGAATCTTTCAAGTTTAAAGCGTGCGCACGCCCTTGAGAACCATAACCAACAATGGCTACTTTTTTCCCTTTAATGAGATTAACATCCGCATCACGATCATAATAAACACGCATAAAAAATTCCTTCTTTCTCTATTTAAACTGGATTTCAGATTACTTTTATTCAATAAGAAACATTATCTACAGTGCATCACACACTTATAAAGACAAAAAACACCGCTTATAAGAACACAGCAATTGAATAATTTTAAAGTTTACATATTGCATAGAAAAAACTGTAGTCCCCAAACATTCCTAAAACATATACGGATCCCCAAATAAACTTCAACTGCTATTCTACAAAAACAATAATTACACAAAATAAGATTTCTAAAGAAAATTTAGCTAATATTCTACTCTTTTATCGTGCAACAAAACGCTATATTCTAAAAATTAAGATACAACACACAATTTTTAACATGAACCAAATCAATACGGATAGCAAGAAAAATTACAAAATAACAAGTATTGTTTTAATACAACCTTCAAAAGCATATACAACAATATCTTTAGAATAATAGAGAGGATGTTTTTACTTTTTACGTTCTTTTAATATCCACGCCTCTCACACGAAGAAGCCCCCATACGGCTATTATGTTATCCATTTATGGCGCCTTATAAAAAAATTTTAATATGCTCAAGCCCTTTTCAAGAATTCCCTATAATAGTGTAAGATTTATTGCACATCACTCTCTTTACTTCATAAAGCTACAAGTCGATATCATCATTCTATTTAACAGCTCCTATTGCATTAAGCTTATTCATAAGGAGATTTTACGTTATACTATTTACAGATAACCCAAAAATGAGCTCCAATATCAAGAAAATTTATGTATTAATCCATTAAAATCCTACGCACTCCTTTATAAGGGAAATACTTTCAAAACCCTACTTCTTCTCCATTCAAAGAAATTATAATAAGAAGATTTTAAAACTTCCTCATAATGGATAGTACAAATAAAAAACATCGCATGCACTCAAAAACAAAAGATAGAAAGCAACCAATAAATAGAGGAACAATAGAATATTTATAATGCACGATAATAGTGCTATTTATATCAACATATATAAAATTGTTTTTTAAGATAAATTGGCAAACCTCTATAAAAATTTCTTTTCCAATTTTTATAGAGAGAAAAAGATTACGATAACAACCGGATAAAACGCTGAACAGTCTCATGTATTCCATACTCTAATGCATCAGCAATGAGCCCATGGCCAATAGAAACTTCATCAAGCCAAGGAATATTTTTGACAAGAGCAGGAAGATTCATAAGTGTCAGATCATGCCCTGCGTTTATACCTAACTGCAATTCTTTTGCTCTTCTTGCTGCTAAAACAAGTTTATTGAGCTCTTGATCTTGTTTTGTTTTATCCTGAAATGCACCACCGTAAGGTCCCGTGTAAAATTCCACACGATCAGCGCCCATTGCTTTAGCAATATCAAGACCATCGACAGTAGGATTAGCAAAAAGGGATACACGAATCTTTCTGTTTTTTAAATTCTGAATAATAGGTGCTAAAAATTCTGCATCATGAGCAAAATTCCAACCATGATCAGACGTTGACTGATCTGGATCATCAGGAACAAGGGTAATCTGATCCGCATAGTTTTTAGCGATATCCAAAAATTGATCACTGGGATAACCTTCAATATTAAACTCAGCAGTAGGAAAAGTGTTCTTTATTAAACAGTATATATCTGGTAAATCCGCAAAACGAATATGCCTTTCATCAGGGCGCGGATGAACCGTCAAACCTGCTGCTCCAGCAGCAAGCGCTATATGCCCAATATTCGTTATACTTGGCCACGGAAGATTACGTCGATTACGCAAAACAGCAACAGCATTAAGATTAACCGAAAGTTTTACCGCCATGCCCATTTCCATTTTTTTATAGTGTGTAACAAGATAGAAAAAAGGCATTTTCCATCTGAAACTTAGATGATATACACATCTTTTTTCTATCGAACAATCGTTAAACGTTCTGCTGCGCGGGTAATTCCCGTATAAAGCCAGCGCGCATACATATCACGAAATGCAAAACTTTCATCAAACAAAACGACATTATTCCATTGAGAACCTTGCGCCTTATGAACCGTTAATGCATACCCATAATCAAAATCATCATATCGCTTTTTTAATTGCCATGAAATTTCTTGATCAGGGTTTTCAAACGCTGCTTTTAAAAGTTTAATCTTTGCTACCCCACGCTCACTTTCTTCTGGTTTCACAAGAAGATTAATACTTGGTTTAACGGTCTCCTTCTGTGAAGTCATCACCTTCCATAAAGAGCCATTCAACAAACCTTTAATCGGATCATTTCGCAAACACACCAGCTTATCTCCCGCTTGTGGATAATCTGCTGTAAATCCCTTTAACACACGCAAACGCTGATTATAAAGGTGGCGTGTACGATTAACCCCTACCAAGACCTGATCAGCATCCAAAACCAATTGTTGATTGACCTCTTTACGTGTCACAACGCGCGCTTCTCCATAGTCACCATAAGCAATATCGCGTCCTTCACGTACATCCATAGCAAGACGTATAATCGGATTATCTCGCGCTTGCCGATGAATTTCTGAAAGAAGAAAATCTGGTTCTCCATTAGAAAAAAAGCCTCCACCTGATATAGGAGGCAATTGACCTGGATCACCAAGAACAAGAATTGGCGTTCGAAAACTCATTAAATCACGGGCCAATTTTTCATCTACCATCGAGCACTCATCAACAATAATGAGTTTAGCTTGTGCAGCAGCACTTCTTCGATTTAACGTAAATGTTGGAGCAATAGATTTTTTTCCTGTTATTTCATCGGAAACTTCCTCTTCACCACGTGGACAATAAATTAGCGAATGAATCGTACAAGCATTGCTTGCACCTTTAGAACGCAAAACCTGCGCCGCCTTCCCTGTAAAAGCAGCAAATTGAACAGAACCATCAACTGTCTCTGCAAAATAGCGCGCAAGCGTCGTCTTACCCGTCCCCGCATAGCCAAAAAGGCGAAAAAGAGGAGAACGCCCTTCCTTCAACCACGCGGCAACAGCCTTCAATGCATTATCCTGTTCCCGTGAAAACTGCATAGCTTACCAACATAAGATTTGCATAAAAAGAGCAGTATTTTGAAAAAAACCAACTATCAAGAAAAATTTTTTTATTAAGAATTGCTGACACACACCCATCTAACAACTTTCGTAGCACAATTATCAATTATTTACCCATTGTTTTTTCAAGATATTGTAACAATCTAAATTTTATCTATACATCGATCTTCTTGGTAACACCTTATGCGTATCAAATAAAATATCATTTTTTACAACAGTAACACCAACAATGGAAGATGCATATCTTAAATTTAAAATAACACCTCTATACGCTTTTTCTAACCAAAATTTAGAATGAGAAAAAGAGCATTGCAATTGCAAAACCCTCACTAGAAAAAATGTCCTTAACAGGATAAGAATAATGTAATTTTATGAATACTATTTTACACAATCAATCAGCTTTCTTGCACATAAAAATAAAGTACATCCACTATTATGAAATTATAATTAAATATATCAAAAACCTTTTGGCAAAAATAGAAATAGCTCTCAACAAAACGACTTAATCCTATGATGATACACCTATAAAGTTCCTATCTCCCTCTTATCATGATTTTAATAAATTTACTCTTCATGCTACAAATAAGTGATATCTCAACGAATAAAGAGAGACATCACACTTATATGAAGCACGCTTTATCTCGCACAAATATGTAGCTTTTTCTGTTTCAACAATAAAATATGGTTCGTAAGTATGGCCTTCTTGGTAGTCTATTATAGAAAACTGGGACATGGCTTCAGTCCAGCGTAGCACTTCAGGTTCATCCTCTAGAATATGAGAAAAGCGCAATTCTCCATCTATTGAGTTAAACTTTTTCTTTTTGTCGCAATGTTTTAAAGTTTATACAAACTAACTGATTAATGCTATTCTTATTGCTAGAAATAACAATGAAATCAAGGGGGATAATTTGTTAATAGGCTTGGTGTTATATCAAAATATCAGCGATGAGATTGCTTTTTGGTTGTTTTAGAAATGAAATAATGAGCTCAAATATTGATGAATGAAACGGAAGGTTTAAATTGAAAATATTAATTCCAGATGACTATCAAAAAGCCACTCTAATATTACAGTCTATTACAAAATTAATGAAATCGCATGAAGTGCTGGTTATAAATAATTTAGCTAAAGAATATGATTTAGAAGATAGGCTCAAAGAGATAGATATTCTGATCTTAATCAGAGAGCGGACTATAGTTGATAGAAATCTTCTCCTGAAACTGCCAAATTTAAAATTAATCTGCCAAACAGGCCCTATAGGTTCACATATTGATATAGAAGCTTGTAGAGACTTAGGAATTGAAATATTAGACGGTGGTGGAGATCCAACTTCTGCTGCTGAATTTGCGTGGCTCTTAATTATGTCTGCGCGTAGAAAACTCTGTAAATCTGTATCTGATATGAAAAAAGGACGATGGCAAACAACATTTGGCAACCAAATGAAAGGGGCTACTCTTGGAATATTCGGGTTTGGCCGTATTGGTAAAATGGTTGCTCAATATGCTCAAGCTTTTGGCATGTCCATTTTGGTTTATGGGAGCGAGCGTTCGACGCAAGAAGCAAAAAATTTAGGTTATCATTTTACGCATTCAAAAGATGAATTTTTTACACGTCCTGACGTTATATCCGTCCATTTACGTTTAAGCGATAAAACCAGAGAAATCATAAAATTAGATGATCTATTGAGCATGAAACCTCATGCTATTTTTGTCAACACAGCGCGTTCAGCTTTGGTTGAAAAAGGGGCGATAGAAAAAATACTAAGTTTGGAAAATTCAATTTACTTTGCACTGGATGTTTATGACAGCGAGCCAGTATATGAGAGCAAATTATTGCAATCAGATAGAGTTCTTTGCACACCGCATCTGGGCTATGTGACTGAAGAAAGCTTTGAGAATTATATTGAAAAAGCTTGCCAAAATATAGCGTCTTTTATAAAGAGCACTTAATGCCGGCTGAGCCAATGTTTGTAAAATTTATCTTATATCGCTAGCGTATCAAATTTGCACTACACATAATAGCTTATTTCCTTAAATGAAGCATATTCCTTAGCTTTCATATTAATACCAATAGTATGGACAGATTTTTATGTAATCAGCATAAAATACCTAATTTATTGTTGCAAGCATTATTAAAAAAGGCTACTTCATTGGAATACACTTTAATTGGAGGGGGGCGGAGTGAGCAATAATAAATTTATAGGAAAAAATTATTATAGATGGATTATATTGCTTGTTGCCACTATCGCTCAAGCATCAGCCTGCTTCTTTGTTCAAGGGATTGGTCCTTTAGCTGAATTTTTTAAGAAGGATTTCTCGCTTAGTGATTCTCAGATAGGTTTACTATCTTCAGCAGCGCAGTTCCTACCTATTATTGGATTACTTGTAGCTGGTGAATTACTAGACAAGTTTAACGAGCACTATATTATTGGAGTTGGCGCGATCGGCGTTTCTGTCGCTCTTTTGTTGGAAGCAATCGCAGATAACTATATTTCCCTTTTGGTTTGTTTGCTAATTGTAGGGGGATTTATAGTTCTGCTCAACTCGGTAGTGCTAAATCCGTTTCTTCATGGTTTCCACAATCGCAACGCGGATTTGCAATGGGAATAAGGCAGGCGGGGCTACCATTAGGTAGAGGGCATTAGCTGGGTATAGTTATTCCTGCGAGTGCCCTTGTCTATGGCATACAAGGTGCGTTTTTGGTCGGTACCATAGTTTCTTTTTTAGGTGGATGTATATTTATTATTTTTATCACTCACCAGCAAAAGTTATCACTATCGTTCCAGAAAGCAAGGCAAGAATTTCGTTCTATGCAAATGTAAGATCTCGTCTTGCAATGTTGGCTGCGCCTCATATGAAGAATATTATTTTTCCAAGCGTTTCACTTGTGATCGTTCAATATGTTTTAACTATTTTTATAACGATCTATTTTTATAGAATTTATCACCTGTCTCTAGATAAAAGTGCTTATTTATTTTTTGTTTCACAGGCTTCTGGTGCCTTAGGAAGAATTATTTTAGCAGCGTGGCGTGATCATTGTAAAAAAGGACAATTTTTTCCTGTCTTGTTTTGCATGATTGCAATCGTTTTTGGATTTTTAATATTAATTTTGGGCATAAGTGGATCCATAATTTATTTAACTATTTTATCTGCTTGGTTAGTTTTTTGGGAATGGAATGGTATGGCCCTTGGGCTGCTTATATTGTAGACTCTTAAGCCGAAAGAAAGCGTTGTGTTTTCTCTGGGTTTAGCAATATCTGTAAATCAAATCGCAATTATTACTACTCCACCATTATTTGGATTAATCCAAGATTTTACAGACACTTATTTACTAACATGGCTGATTTTAATTATTGTTTTTTCACTTTTTTAATAAAAAAGTAGGGAAATATAATTGGGGAAATTATAATGATAAATGGAAAATACTTTTTAGTTGAGCAATGTCGAAAGAGACAAACTTTGAGAGGCTTTAGACCATGTTATTTATGATCCATACGGTGGTATTGAATATTCGGTTAAGCTAAAAAAAATAGCATTTTCGCTGCTACCCCATAGAATATTGACAATTCTTATGAATCAAAAGATGTCTATTACCCCTAGACCATATTTAATCTTTGAAAACCTTCCTATTGATAGACAAATTAATATGTCACCTAATCCTTACAATTTAGATGCGTCTTGTAAAAGTGGCTATATTAGCGAAAATTTAATTATGATGTTTTCTTTATTGATCGGAGAGCCTTATTCAATTAAGTTTGAAGGCGAACATATAGTAAATAACCTAGTTCCTTTAGAGGATAATAAAAAAGATTATACAGGATTAGGATCTGAAGTTGAGTTAGATTTTCATATGAAAATGCTGCACTAAAATTTATAACGGATTTAAATTTATCTCCTAAAGGGGATACTTTTATCTGGTGTTCGCAATGGTGTTGATGGTCCGTTAACGAGAATATCTGATGCACGTCTAGCTTTAAAACTTTTAAGTGAGGAGGATTTGAGGAGCTTAAGGGATAATTTATATATAATTAATGTTCCCTATAGATGGAGAAAAAATGGGGTAACTTCTACAAGTAAAGTGCCCCTCGTTCAAGGGGACGGTGAATTCCCAGATATCAGCGCTGTTTTTTATCCAGGCATGTTAGAGCCACAGTCAAAAAAAGCCAAGGAAGCTTTAGATCATTTTTATGAAGCTATTAAGGCTATATCTTTTGGAATTGATGTACAACCAGGAAGATTATTATACATTGATAATAGAATGGCCCTACACTCTAGAGATAAATTTTTTGGATCATTTGATAGTTATGAAAATCCAATGCGATGGATTCAAAGAGTGTTTGTGTCTGCAGATTTATGGAATCATAGATATATAGAACAAATAAAAGAAAGAATATTTAATTTTCAATGTTAATATCCTGATAATGATATGATGTTGAGTATTATTCTGGTTTATATATTGACGATACATCTCATATGTATAGGCTTCTCCCGCATAATCATACCTGATTATAAGCTATGGTGACCTATTGGTTTTCTATGGCTGCATTTGATTTTTGTTATTTTTTCCCTTCCTTTCAAACCGCTAGGGGGATTTTCCTATCAAGCCCCTGAAAGAGCTATTTGGAGTAATTTCATAATGCAAAACCAAAACATAGTAACAAACTTTTCTATTGTTTTCATAGGCATAATGGCTTGCATGGTTGCACCCTTCAAGCAGTGTGGCTTTTTTTCTTGCACGATGAAATCATTCATATATGAGACAACATAATTAATTTATAACAGATAATTCAATGTATTATCTAAAAAATGCAACGAAATAGCTATTAATGTGAACATATGAATTAAAAAAACAAACATCGCGTACAAATAAATTCAAACATAATTGTGCACACGACTTATAACATTTTTTAGATGAACAAATAATAATACACCCCATGTCTTTAAACAAAGAATGAAAATCATAAAATGAGCTCTAAGGATAATAGAAACTCTCCACAAAGAAGAGACAGAGATGAAGACTCCAAAGACTTCATCATCACCATCCTTCACCATTTTGTTAACATATTCATTTTATACAAGAATCTTTCCCTCGGAAGAAATAGCATTTGCAATAGCTTCTTCGCTTGCCTCATCGGGTAATAACATCTCATTATGAGCACATCCCGATGGGATCATAGGAAAACAGTTTTCTAAATGATAAACACGACAATCAAAAAGAACAGGCTTATCACAGTCAATCATCTGCTGAATTTTATCATCAAGTTCATCGGGTTTTGAACAATGAATTCCCACGGCTCCATAAGCTTGTGCCAATTTCACAAAGTCAGGCATAGATTCCGTATAAGAATGAGAAAGACGATTACCATGCAGCAATTGCTGCCACTGGCGGACCATTCCCATATACTGATTATTTAAAATGAAAATTTTCACCGGTGTGTCATGCTGAATAGCTGTTGCAAGCTCTTGAATATTCATCTGAATGGAGGCATCACCAGAAATACACACAACAAGCGCATCAGGATGCGCTATTTGAACACCTATAGCAGCAGGTAAACCATACCCCATCGTTCCAAGACCACCAGAAGTCATCCAATGTTTTGGTTCATCAAAATGATAATACTGCGCTGCCCACATCTGATGCTGCCCGACATCCGTTGTAATATAAGCATTCGCATCTTTGGTAAAAGCATACAGCCGTTCAAGAGCATATTGCGGCATAATGACATCTTTTTTCTCCGCATATGCCAATGAATTACGAGCCTTCCAACGGTTAATTTGCGTCCACCACGCCTCACGGACTTCACTGTTAAACGCTGGTTGCTGTATCTTTAAGAGTTGCGTCATATCTCCTAAAACACAAGCCACATCACCAATAATTGGAACTTCTGCTTTTACAATTTTATTGATAGAAGAAGGGTCAATATCAATATGAATAATACGCGCATGAGGTGCAAATGCATCAAGGCGCCCGGTGATACGATCATCAAATCGTGCTCCAACAGCTAACATGACATCACAATCATGCATGGCCATATTAGCCTCATAGGTTCCATGCATTCCAAGCATTCCAAGCCAATTTTTACCGGAAGCAGGATAAGCACCAAGTCCCATTAATGTTGAAGTAATCGGAAAATCCCCCAATTGAACCAAATTACGTAAAAGCTGTATAGCTTTCATCCCCGATGAAATAACACCACCACCAGAATAAATAATAGGGCGTTTTGCCTCAACTAAAAGAGAAACGGCAGATTCAATAGCCTTAGTATTCCCTTTCAACGATGGAAAAGAATGTAAAGACTCCTGAACTTGAGGTGCTCTATAAAATCCTGAAGCAAATTGAACATCCTTAGGAATATCAATCAAAACCGGCCCAGGACGACCTGATTGAGCAAGAAAAAAAGCTTCATGAATAATAGCCGCAAGATCATTGACATTTTTAACCAGCCAATTACGCTTCGTACAAGGCTTTGTAATTCCAACTGTATCAGCCTCTTGAAAAGCATTTGTTCCAATCACCGTTGTTGACACCTGCCCAGAAAAACAAATAAGAGGTATCGAATCCATAAGAGCATCTTGCAAAGGTGTAACAGCATTCGTTGCCCCTGGACCAGAAGTCACAAGCATAACCCCTACCTTCCCTGTGCTGCGTGCATAGCCTTCAGCTGCATGCCCTGCGGCTTGTTCATGGCGCACCAAAATATGCTGGAGTGTATCTTGGTGATAAAGAACATCAAAAATAGGCAAAACAGCCCCACCAGGATAACCAAAAATATGTTCAACGCCTTGATCTATAAGAGCTTGAACCACTATTTCAGCGCCCGACATTATTTTTCCATCTGCACTCTCTTGCTTTCTTGGATCATTTCTCATTTTTCCCACTCACCTACTTTATAGGACAATAAAAAAGCCCCTAACGGAGCCCATAAAAAAAGCCCCCAAAGGAGCCCATTACACAACACATACTGTATGATTACCCCCATTATTCCAACGTATAAAATATATAAAAAATTCCTTGTAGAGAGATTTCTAATTCCATTGATACCATTCGTCAATAAAAAATTATATTTTCTAAAAAATTTCTTTTTCACGAATTATCTTTTATCTTTCGATAAGTTTCTTTGCAAAGCTCTAACTCTTTTATCAAAAAGTAAGCATCCATTCTTCATCAAATTGATTACGAAACCATGTCATTTGTCTTTTTGCATATCTCCTCGTTTGTATTTTCACCGCTTCAAGAGCACTCTCAAAGCTTCTATATCCATCCAAATAAGCCATAAACTCAGGTATACCAATAGCCTTCATTGCTGGTAATGAAGGGGAAAGTTTAAGTTTTTTCATAGCCACCACTTCTTCTAAAGCTCCTCTTTCAATCATAGAATCCAAGCGTTTATGAATACGTTCATAAAGCAGAGGACGTGGTGGCATGAGAAGAATTTTTTCGGTCAAATTTGGCGCAATGAGAGGTGTTGTTTTTTGTTTCTGCCACCAACTGAGCGACTTACCGGTTGCATCATAAACTTCCAAAGCACGTACAATACGCTGTCTATCGTGCGAAGAAATTTTTTCAGCAACAACAGCATCAATCTGCAACAACTGGCGATAAAGACTTTCAGGTCCCTCTTTATCAAGCAGCAAACGCCACTTCTGCCGCACAACATCTGGAACATGAGGGATTTCCGAAATCCCCTCTAAAAGAGCACGAAAATAAAGTCCTGTTCCACCAACAAAAATAACTGATCTTAAAGAAAAAGTAGCCAATAGCTTCTCGACATCACACAACCATTGCCCTACTGAATAGTTCAAAGTAGGACTCACATGACCATAAAGATAATGGGGAACAATCGCGGTGTCAGCCTCCCTCGGCCGTGCCGTTAAAATATTTAAAACATCATAAACCTGCATTGAATCAGTATTAATAATGAGAGCATTTTTTTCTTGAGCCATTTGCAAGGCAAGTTCTGACTTCCCACTTGCCGTTGGCCCTGCTATTAATGTAACTGTTCTCTGTGTCATGAATAGCAATTTCTCCCAATCAATAACTTATTGCAACATGCAGACACCCCCAAAGCCTTCCTGTATTTTCTCTCCATTATCATAGAGTAAATACTTCAAACAAAAATACGAACACAAATTCCCCTTAAGACAAAGCCCCTTATGAAACTTATAAAAAAGAAAAAATGGACTTAATAACAACACCAAAGGAATTTCCAAGCATTTTTTGCTATCATAATTCAATAACAAACCACAGCTATAATAATTCTGTCCGTTAAGGCCATTAAAAATATACTCTTTGTCATCATTTATGAAAATAATACTAAGTTTAATCTATACAATCAAATAGCTTTATTTTTTCCTATAAAAATAGCATGCTACGCCGGTTTATAATAAGAGCCTCATAAAGTATCATATCAATACCATTTACTTGCGCATCACAAGCAGAGATAAAAATGGACTTAAGAAAGGTGTACCAATATCTCTTATGCAGCATTTCAAAGTCTAGGCTGTTACAATATTGAGAACTGAAAAATACTATGATGACACCAATTTATACTTTGATATTCAGCATAAAGATATAATAATTTCCAATGGATTTTATATTGCACACCCCATACTCTCTATCGTGAAATGAGCTTGAGAAATATTGGACATCACATGGCTGACTTGCAAAATATCCCACACACTAAGGCTGATAAAAAACAAAAAATAATTTTTTAAGGATCAATCCATTAGGAGCGTTACGAACCGTAACTCTCCATCTGGACGCGCTACAATAAATAGAGCATTTTTGCGTCCAGCTTCACGTAATTTATGAATACGTTTTTTAGCCTCATCAATTGTTGTGATAGAACTCTGATTGATATCAACAATCACTTCACCAACGCGAATACGCTTTTTATCCGCGGCACTATTTTGTGCAACAGATGTCACCACTAGTCCTCGAAGTTTATCTGAAATTGAATAACGATGACGCAAATCCTCTGTCAGTTCAGATAACGTCATTCCCATAAATTGCATTGTCACGTTTTTCGACAGATCTTGATTTTTTTTATCATCAACTTCTTCTGTATCTTCATTTGGATCTGTTTCAATCAAACGTCCAAGCTTAACTTTTACTGTTGCTTCTTGCCCATTGCGTAAAATAGTAACGTCCACCACTTTTCCTTCTGAACTTTCTGCAACTAAACGCGGCAAATCACGTGCATGCTTAATTTTGGAATTACCAAAGGAAAGAATAACATCTCCAGTTTGTAACTGGCTATTATCTACATTATTTTCTTCCGTCTGTTCTATTTTACCAGCCACCAATGCTCCCACAGCATTGTCCAATTTTAAACTTTTTGCAATATCCTCTGTTACCGGCTGAATACGAATAGCCAACCAACCACGCCTTATTTCTCCAAAATCACGCAATTGATTGATAACAGAAAGAGCCATATCCGATGGAATAGCAAATCCAATACCGATAGATCCTCCCGAAGGTGAAACAATTGCTGTATTAATGCCAATGACTTCACCATTTCTATCAAATAACGGCCCACCAGAATTTCCCCGATTAATTGCTGCATCTGTTTGAATAAAATTATCATAGGGACCAGCATTAAGATCACGGTTACGTGCAGAAATAATACCAACCGTCACACTTCCACCAAAACCATAAGGATTACCAATAGCCATAACCCAGTCACCAATACGTGCTTTTTCTGAGTCACCAAAACGCACAGCTTTTAATTTTTTACTTCCTGCATCGACTTGAAGCAACGCCAAATCAGTTTTGCTATCCTTTCCAAGAAGCTTTGCCTTTAGTTTTGTACCATCCGTAAAATTAACTTCAATATCATCAGCATCTACAATAACATGATAATTTGTAACAATAATCCCTTTTTGCGCATCAATCACAAAACCAGAGCCTAAAGAACGCACCTTTTGAAATTGACTATCTTTTTGACCATCCTTGGGTGTAAAAAAATCACTGAAATATTCCTCCAGCAATGAATCTTTTGGGATAACGGGTACCGAGGTGTTTGCATCCTGTTCTGTTCCTTCAACAGTCTGCGCCGTGGAAATATTCACAACTGTTTCCAAAAGCTCAGAAGCTAAATCAGGAATAGAAAGCAATGCCTTGCTTGTCTCGGCTCCCCAAGACAAACTCACTGATCCTGATAGAAACAAAGTCACACAAAAAACAACTCTTGTGATAAAAAACTTTAAAAACGTATTTTTACTCACGATACTTCTATCCATGACATGCCTTTAATCAAAGATGCAAAGAGCCCCACTAAATTTATCTACGTAAAACCAGCACGGCTCGATACTCTCTACCACTTTTACCATAAAAGAAAATGGTCACAGATCATTCTTTTCATGCAAAATCTCGTATCTGCAATCCATTATTTTATCTATTCTCTCCCGATTTTGGATCAGTTTTACTGAGGCCAGTATTCATTGTCGGTAAGAATGCTTTATTTGCCTGCGGCGGATTACGAAAATAGAAAAAGAAATCCTCATTTGGAGAAATCACCATCGGTGTTTTCTCTAAATTCTTGTATTGTTCCATCGCCAACCAAAAATCGTAAAAAGACGGATTAGCCTCCCTCGCATTCAATAGAAGACGAATACTTTCAGCTTGACCTTCACCACGGGTAATTTCAGCATCACGCTTTGCAGCTGCTACAATTTCTTCATATTCACGATTAGCTTCTGCCACAATACGATCTCGCTCCTGCTGACCACGAGCCCGGATATTTTCCGCAGCAGCTTCACGTTCAGCTGCCATTTGCCGATAGACATCTTCTGAAACAGCATCAGTCAAATCGGTTTTACGAATACGCACATCAACAATGGTAATACCCAACGAGCCTGCATCTACAGAAAATTGCTTCTGTACTTCAGCCATCATCGCGCCTCGTTCATCCGATAAGGCTGCTTTAAATTCTCGCTTACCATAAACAGCACGCAAAGCGTCAATAAACCGTGGTGCAAGGTTTTCACGTGCCGCAATTTGTGGACGCCCAGAAGCAATGCGCTGTAAAAACAACTTAGGATCTGTAATACGGTAAATAAAGAACGCATCCACCTCATAATACGCACCACCACGAACCTGTACAGATTGTGTAGGAACATCGTAACGCAATAACCGATTATCAACAATGATCATCTTATCGATAAAGGGCACCTTGAAATAGATTCCAGGATTAGATTCTACCTGAACAATTTGTCCAAAACGCTTAATTGCTACTTGTTGACGAGGATAGACGATAAATACGGACATCCACAAAATCATCAAAACAAACACTATAGCACTAAAAACAAACAAAAAGCGAGATTGCTGCATAATTAATCTCCTCCAGAAATACGAGAATCTAAGAGTAACGCAGGACGCGCTGCTGTTGCCTTTACTTTTTCCGATGACTTGCTACGCAACAATTCATTCAAAGGTAAATAAGGCACCGCTGGAGAATTTGCCTGATCAAGAACCAGCTTATTTGGTGAAGAAAGAATCCGCCCCATCGTCTCCATATAGAGACGGTAGCGAGCAGCTTCTGGTGAAATCGCAGCCTCTCGAGCTATCGCCTGAAAACGTTCAGCACGCCCTGTTGCCTCTTCAACCATTTGTGCCTTTTCACCTTTTGCGATTTCCCGTGTGCGTGAAGCTTCACCATTTGCTAAACCAATTTTCGTAAAACGCACACGATTCCCCTCTTCAATCATTCTTCCACGTTCCTGCTCCGCCTGCTGAACAGAATTAAACGCAGCAGCAACCTTTGTCGGAGGAGCAGCTTCACTGATAGAAACACGGCTTATTTCGACACCAAGTTGATATTTATCCACAGTCAACTGGATAATCTTTCTAACGTCATTAGCAACTTCTTCTTTCTTGTCACGTAAAACATCATCAACCGGCCGCGAACCAATGACCTCACGCATTGCACTCTCAGCAACTTGGCGGACAGTTCCCTCTTGATCATTCACATTGAATAAAAACTGACTAGGGTATGAAATCCGATAATAAACGGAAAAATTAACATTAACGATATTTTGATCACTCGAAAGCATTAAACCATCACTTTGTTGCGCCTGACCGGGCTTCCCACCAATCGCGATTGTTTTTTCCGTTAAAGGTACTTTCATATAGGTCTCAATTGGCCAAAAATGAAAATGCAACCCATCACCAATAATGCCTTCTTTAGGGATGCCAAAGCGCAACTCTACCGCTTGTTCATTTTGCTGAACAATATAAATTGACTGGTATAGCCAAAAAAACACAATAAGCAGAAGGAATAAAACAGAAAAACTGCTTCTCCCGAATTGTTTAAACTGATCCTGCCCTTTGCGCAAAATTTCATTAAGATTAGGACCATTTTCGCCACCAGAACCAAAGAGATTCTTAGCTGGTGTCTTTTTGTCACCACTGTTTTTATCGCCACTCCACGGGCCACCACCATTTTGATTTGTCCAGGGCATTATCACCTCTTTAACTGATTACCACTACTCGAACACCAACCATTTGCTTGATCTTATAGGGTGTCTCTTACCTCATTACAATACAACTGATAAACCCTTTCACTTCATATTACAAAAAATTATTTCCGCTCATAAACAACAAAACGTGTCGGATGACTATCTTTATCCCCTTTTGGAATATCTTGTGTTTGCACAATAGTCCACTTTTCTTTATCAAAAACAGGAAAAAAACTATCACCTTCTATAGAAGCTAAAACTTCTGTAAGGAATATTTTATCAGCCATATGCAACCCTTGTTGAAAAATTTCACCCCCACCAATAATAAAAATTTCCTCTACATCATTTTGAGAAGCAACATTTGTTGCAAGAGAACAAGCTTGCGATAAAGAGTGAGCAACATCAGCCCCTTCAGCACAAAAGGTACAATCACGCGTAATGACGATATTTGTACGCCCTGGTAAAGGTCTCCCAATAGAATCCCAAGTTTTTCTTCCCATAATAATGGGCTTACGCAACGTCAAAGCTTTAAAGCGTTGCAAATCCGTCGATAAATGCCACGGCATGGCACCTTCACGACCGATAACACCATTTTCTGCAACAGCAGCAATTAAACAAATGGAAATCGTCATATTGCTACCGGCGCTTTAATATGGGGTTGTGCTTCATAATTAAGCAACTCAAAATCCTCAAATTGAAAAGAAAAAAGATCTGTTACCGCTGGGTTTATGCGCATACATGGCAAAGCATTTGGTATACGAGACAATTGATATTTTGCCTGTTCAAAATGATTAGAATAAAGATGAGCATCTCCCAGAGTATGAATAAAATCGCCTACTTTAAGACCGCTTACTTGCGCAATCATCATCGTTAGCAATGCGTAGGATGCAATATTGAATGGAACACCTAAGAAAATATCCGCCGAACGCTGATAAAGTTGACAAGATAATTTCCCCTCCGCAATGTAAAATTGAAAAAGACAATGACACGGAGGCAACGCCATTTCCTCTATTAATGCAGGATTCCAAGCTGATACAATCAAGCGACGAGAATCTGGCGTCTCCTTAATCATCGTTAAAAGATTGTTAATTTGATCAATATGGCGTCCATCAGGAGCGGGCCAAGAACGCCACTGATAACCATAAACAGGACCAAGATTTCCCTTTTCATCAGCCCACTCGTCCCAAATTGACACACCATGCTCTTTCAACCAAGCGATATTTGTATCGCCTTTAAGAAACCACAAAAGTTCATAAATAATTGAACGTAAGTGTAGTTTCTTTGTTGTCAACAACGGAAATCCTGCTTGTAAATCAAAACGCATCTGATACCCAAAGATAGATCGCGTTCCAACACCCGTTCGATCTGTCCGATCAATACCCTGATTTAAAACATGAGATAAAAGAGCAAGATATGATTTCATGAGGGTATTATGTCCGATTCTTCTTATTATAGAAAATAAAAACTGTAAAATCCGTACAAACATAATTCAAATCTTTTTCCAAAAACATCTTACACAAGAAATTATCATGATCTAACTAAATTTTTGATGCAAAAGATAAAATACTATAGACAGCTTCTAAAAAAATGACATAAATGAACAAAGATGGATGAACATCAAATAAAGGGATCGACTATGGAAAAACAAGAAGCTTTAAAACCACATGATACAAGAAAACGTATCTGGGCTATCGTGTCCAGTGCATCAGGTAATCTAGTAGAATGGTATGACTTTTATGTTTATTCCTTTACATCTATTTATTTTGCATCACAATTCTTTCCCTCAGATGGCAATGACGTTACGCAACTTTTAAAAGCGGCGGGTGTTTTTGCTATTGGTTTTCTTATGCGCCCAATCGGCGGATGGCTTTTTGGCTTCATTGCCGATCGTTACGGACGCAAACGCTCAATGCTTATCTCTGTTTTTATGATGTGTGGTGGTTCGTTCTTAATCGCCCTACTTCCTACCTATGAAACCATTGGAATAGCAGCAGGAATTCTTTTACTTTTACTCAGAATGCTTCAGGGGCTTTCTGTCGGTGGTGAATATGGTACAACAGCAACTTATATGAGCGAAATCGCCCTCAAAAATCGCCGCGGATTTTTTAGCTCTTTCCAATATACCACACTGATTGGTGGTCAACTTCTAGCCAGTCTCGTTATATTCATTTTAGCGCTTTATCTCACCGAAGATCAGCTAAAAGCGTGGGGCTGGCGTATTCCATTTGCCATTGGTGGATGCGGTGCAATTGTTGCGATTTATCTACGCCGCACACTCCATGAGACAACGACCAAAGAAAGTCGTTCTAGTGCACAAGCTGGTAGTATTAGGGGACTTCTGAGCAACCACCGAAAAGCTTTCTTTCTGGTTATTGGCTTTACAGCTGGAGGATCGCTCACATTCTACACCTATACGACTTACATGCAGAAATATCTGATCACAACCACTGGCTTTGATAAACATACAGCCACAACAATCATGACAGCTGCTCTCTTTGTTTTCATGTTACTCCAACCCCTCTTTGGTGCTCTTGCAGATAAAATTGGAACAAGAACTTCACTCCTTATTTGGAGTGTCTTATCTATTATCTTTACCATTCCTGGACTTAATATGATTGGTAGTACTGATAGTACATGGATTGCTTTATCAGTCATTACTGGAATGCTCTGCATTATGAGCTTTTATACATCTATCTCTGGCATTGTAAAATCAGAAATGTTTCCTGCTTCAGTACGAGCAATAGGAGTTGGGCTCTCTTATGCTATTGCCAACGCACTGTTTGGCGGTTCTGCTGAATATGTCGCACTTGGATTAAAAGATCTTGGATATGAATCTGTCTTCTATTTTTATATAACCGGCATGATGATTATTGCATTCATTGCTGTTCTCTTAATGCCAGATGCTCGCAAAAAAGGGTATTTACAAGGAGACGATATTCATTAACCTTTAATGTTAACAAACAAGGATTTTAACAAAAAAGCCCAGAGTACTGGGCTTTTTTTTATATTCTTTCCGATAGAAGTTTAAAGCTCACAATTTTTTATCCCTTCAAACACTCTAAAGAAGCAATGTTCCCTCCTGCACACGCCGCTTATAAAAATAAATGGCTTCATATTATTATGTAATAAATACTTCTTTAGCTGAATTTAATTCACTGAAGATAAAAAACGTTTGATTTATTTTAATATTCCCATGCCCACTCAAAATCGAAGAAAAGTGATTATCTTTCAAGATAATTTTATCAATAATAAAGATTACACTCATGATTTTGTTTAATACGTTCTTAATAGTACCCCCTCATGCAAAACAAATCCTTTCATGAAAAATAGAAAATACCATTATATTATGAATTCGCACACTTTTTTGAGAAACATTTCTCAATGCACCCAACTCCATTTCACAACGGCACCCGTGAATGACATAACGTAAAAGCCCCGTAAAGTATAAACATGGGCATCACTCTCTTTACACTTAATAAAAGTGCAAGCCGCTATCATTATACTATTGAGGAACTCTTAATATTGTACTCCCCCTTAACACTTAAGATCATTCCTAAAAATTATTTTAACTGATACACCAACCTCGCATGAAATAGTCAATAACATCATTTTACGAAACAACATCCAGCATATAAACTAAAGAGTATCATATCTTCATAAACACTCTGCATATGCAAATAATTCACAATCAAACAAAAAATAATATTTCCTTAAGGATAGTAAAAAGCGTATGATTTACGCAATGTAACAACACCATGAGCCCAAAACACCACTGATAGCTCTAGAAAAAATCTTTATGTTTCCCTAAAAAATTATCATGATACAATGGCGTTTTTATAATGCACATCGTAAATAGCTTTAAAAAGAAGAAAAGTTATAAATCTAAAAGGGGAATACTTCATGAATAATCAAACAACTTTAGATCCACATGATACAAGGAAACGTATTTTTGCTATCATATCCAGCGCATCAGGAAATCTGGTAGAATGGTACGACTTTTATGCTTACTCCTTTGCATCGGTTTATTTTGCATCACAATTTTTTCCTGAAGATGAAGATATTGTTACACAACTGTTAAAAACGGCAGGAATCTTTTTTATTGGCTTTCTTATGCGTCCAATTGGAGCATGGCTCTTTGGATACATTGCGGATCGTTATGGACGTAAACGCTCAATGCTTATTTCTGTTTTTATGATGTGTGGTGGCTCTTTTCTCATTGCCATACTTCCCACTTATAAAACCTTGGGAATAACAGCAGCATTTCTTCTCCTTTTAGTCCGTATGTTTCAAGGGCTTTCCGTTGGCGGTGAATATGGTACAGCAGCAACGTATATGAGTGAAGTTGCGCCCAAAAATCGTCGTGGTCTCTTTGCTTCTTTTCAATATGCAACAACGATCTCAGGTCAACTTCTGGCAAGTTTTATAATATTTATTTTAGCCATTTACCTTAACGAGGATCAGTTAAAAGCATGGGGATGGCGTATTCCCTTTGTCATTGGTGGCTTTGGAGCAATCGTTGCAATTTATCTGCGTAGCTTGCTTCATGAAACAACAACCCTCAAAAGCCGCTCTGAACAACACGCTGGTAGTCTTAAAGAACTTTTTCGTAATCATAAAAAAGCTTTCTTTTTGGTTGTTGGCTTTACAGCTGGTGGATCTCTCACATTTTATACATACACCACTTATATGCAAAAATATCTGATCACAACCACTGGTTTTGATAAACAAACCGCAACAACGATAATGACTGCCGCCCTCTTTGTTTTTGTGCTACTCCAACCCCTTTTTGGTTCCCTAGCCGATAAAATTGGAGCAAGAGCTTCACTCATTAGTTGGGGGGCATTATCCATTATCTGCACCATTCCTGTACTTAAAATGATCGGTAATGCCCATAATCCATGGACAGCACTCTTAATTATTATTGGAATACTCTGTGTTATGAGTTTTTATACGTCCATTGCTGGTATCATAAAAGCAGAATTGTTCCCTGCTTCAATCCGAGCAATTGGTGTTGGATTTGCTTTTGCCATTGGCAACGCACTCTTTGGCGGTTCTGCTGAATATGTAGCGCTTGGATTAAAAAATATGGGATACGAATCTGTTTTCTTTTTTTACATCGTTGGTATGATGGTCATTGCACTCATCTCTATTCTTCTTATGCCCGATATAGATAAAGGAGGATATCTCGATAAAGACGATAAACTTCATTAAACTTATTTTCTGGATAAAAAAAGCCCACGAAATTGGGCTTTTTTTGATCTCCTCTCCACCCTAGTAAAGAACGAAAAGCCCGCCCCGCATTCATCTTACAAACAACTCAGTTTCTTTTAAATTGTCTATAGTTACTGCCCTCTTTATGTAATTTACTTGATAAGATTCTATGGGCAGCCCTACCCTAAATATTTATCACGATATCTAAAAAACACCTCATACGGAAAACCTTATCTGAGACTTACCTCACCCTCCTAAATGATGATGTGTTATGATACAATAAGATAATTAAGGACACAAAATCCCCTTTTACATTAACTTAAGCTTTATGAAATGTCTTCAGTTTTTGGGCTTTCTGCTCATAAAGACCATCTCTTCTATAATCTTCCGGTATGATGCCAATATTGCATTCTTCTCATCAAGTTTAAAGGTATCTTGATCTACTTTTCAATGTTCTCTCCCTTTAAATGCAATGTGATAACTTTTTATTCTACAACACAAGTAAAAATCTTAAAACGAATGACAACATAACTCTAATAAATCATCTTAAAGAGTTTCCCTAAGAAATTGTTATAATACCATTGAATTTTTCTGGAAATCATAAACAATTATGTTTAGAAAATATGAACTATAAATCCAAAAGGGGAACAATTCATGAAAAATGAAACAACTTCAGCATCACAGGATGCAAGAAAACGTGTTTTTGCTATTATAGCAAGCGCATCAGGAAATCTCGTAGAATGGTATGATTTTTACGTGTACTCATTTGCATCAATTTATTTTGCATCACAATTCTTTCCCTCCGATGGTGATACGATTACGCCACTGTTAAAAACCGCAGGTGTGTTTTTTATTGGCTTTCTTATGCGCCCTATTGGAGCTTGGTTTTTAGGGTTTGTCGCCGATCGTTATGGACGTAAACGCTCGATGCTTATATCCATTTTTATGATGTGTGGTGGCTCTTTTTTCATCGCCATACTTCCCACCTATGAAACCTTAGGAGTAACATCAGCAATCCTTTTACTTTTAGCTCGGATGATGCAAGGACTTTCAGCAGGTGGTGAATATGGTACAGCAGCCACTTATATGAGCGAAGTTGCCCTCAAAAAACATCGTGGGCTTTTTGCTTCTTTCCAATCAGCCACCCTTATTACAGGTCAACTTCTTGCCAGCTTCATTATATTTATTCTAGCATCTTATCTCTCTGAAGATCAGTTAAAAGCATGGGGATGGCGCATTCCTTTTGTGATTGGTGGTTTCGGGGCAGTGATTGCGATTTATCTGCGTCGTTCTCTCCACGAAACAACCACGAAAGAAAGCCGCTCTCACAAACACTCTGGCAGTCTTAAGGAACTTCTCACCAAGCATACAAAAGCCGTTGTCGTAATTGCATGCTTTGCATCAGGAGGATCACTCACATTTTACACCTTTACGACTTATATGCAAAAATATCTGATCACAACCACCGGCTTTGATAAACATACCGCAACAACGATTATGACAGCTGTACTATTTATTTTCATCCTATTCCAACCCATAGCTGGTATCATAGCCGATAAAATTGGAACAAAAACTTTACTTATCATTTGGAGTATACTCTCTGTCATCTTTACATTTCCTGGACTCTGGATAATCGGTAATACGCATAGTATATGGGTTGCCTTTTCCGTCATTATTGGCTTGCTCTTCATTATGAGCATGTATACATCCATCTCTGGTGTCGTCAAATCAGCAATGTTTCCCTCTTCAATACGCGCATTAGGCGTTAGCATCTCTCATGCCATTGGCAACGCCTTATTTGGTGGTTCTGCTGAATACGTTGCGCTTGGATTAAAAAAGTACGGTCATGAATCACTCTTTTATTTTTATATAACCGTCGTGATGATCATGGCATTCATTGCTCTTCTCTTTGTCCCGAGTATGCGTAAAGGAGGCTACCTCCAAGAGGATGAAAAACATTAACCCTTTTTATCAACGAAAAAGCCCAAGAAATTGGGCTTTTTTTATCATTATCACAAATTTAATATTGTTTAAATTTTATGAAGTGCATTAAGTTGCTTAGCAACTAGATAATAAAAAGTCAGTCGACTTTTTCTACGCTCTCCAGACATCATCTCAGCCACTTTTGAAACAGCCGTTTTAGCACTCTTCTCATCAGCTTCTAAAACATCTTGAACCCATTTTTCAACACGTTCTAACTCTTTTGGATCCGATGTAGCAACAAGCGCTGCATCCTGCTTTTTCATCACCAAAGCTAAACGATGGCTAAGTCGTTCTACTGCTGCTTCATCGGGATTTGAATCATATAGTTTAATATCTGCTAAATTATTTGTCATTTTGCATCATCTCCTCTCCAAAAATGAGCGGTCTATACTTTATAGCCGCCTCATATAGCTCCATAAATAATTAGAGGATTAAAAATATTAACAACCCCCCCTTTTCCTAAGACTGTTCTTCATCTATATTTAGAGGGCTGGTTTACCAGCTATGGTAATAAATGGACGGTGAAATAAACCTATTGGACCCGGGGGCGGTACCCGGCGCCTCCACCAAAATATAAAAAATCAAAATTATATTTTGGTGGGGGCGAAATAGGATCGACAAGGGTGTAAAGATCGCTCTTTTACTCGGCATTGTACCACCGTTATCGGGCTAAATGAGTAGTTGCAAATGACAACTATGCGGAAGCACGTCTCGCCGCTTAAGGTGGTGTGAATGTTTCAATTTAAGTCTTAAACCGTCGCAGGTTTAAGCGGGGTTCGGAGGCACCTGGCAACAGAAGCCTTCACTTTTTTAAATGTTGTTGATTGATCTTTCAGACATTATCAGACATTATTTACCATAGAGTTTCGTATTTATTCGATTTATTGAGGTGCATCGTAGAAAAAATCTGCTAATTTAAAATATATTCTGTCACACAATATCAATACGCCCCATTCTGCTACGTGAAATAAAAGGAATAAACTTCGATGGTTAAAGATCAAATCCGTTACGATATTCTCGTTCAGGATGCGCTTCGTGGAGTTATCCGTAAAGTTTTATCGGAAGTTGCCAAAGCAGGTCTTCCGGGAAATCATCATTTTTTTATAACTTTTTTGACAAATGCCCCAGGCGTTAAAATTTCTCCTCGGCTAAAAAATCGCTATCCCGAGCAAATGACAATCGTCTTACAACATCAATTTAGAGATCTCAGTGTTTCAGAAACAGCTTTCGAAGTAACCCTCTCTTTCAGGGAAATAACCGAAAAGCTCGTGATTCCTTTTACTTCCATTCAGGTCTTTTATGATCCTGTAGCAGCATTTGAAGCAGCATTTGATCTGCCCTCAAATCTGACCTCTGGAGAAAGTGAAAATTCAGAAAATACCTCAACTACGCCTATTACCTTATCAAACAAACAAAAAAAAGAAAATACGCTTACAAAAGAACAAAATCTCAGTACAAATAAAGAACCTTCAAATAACGATGCAAAACAAAATCAAAGTGCTGATGTTGTCTCTTTAGATTCCTTTCGGAAAAAATAATTTTTCTCATGACTGAATTGATTAATCTTCGCCAATTTCGAAAACAAAAAAAACGTACAGAAAAATCTCTTTGTGCTGAGCAAAATCGTTATCGTTTTGGACGAACAAAAACTGAAAAAAATTTTGAGCAGCAAAAATCTTTAAAAATGCAAAAATTTCTTGATCAAAATCGTTTGCGAAACGACGAATAAAGGTGGAAAAATGCACGAAAATAATTCTATCGATTGGTCAAAAGTCATTCCACGAAAGATATCTGTTCGCGTTGATGGACACGCAACAAGCGTCTCTTTAGAACCACCATTTTTAGATATTCTAAAAGATATAGCCCGCAAAAAAGGACAATCTTTAGCCTTTATTATTACCGATATTGATAGCAAAAGACCACAACAAGTAAATCTTTCGGCTTCGTTACGCGTTTATGCCCTTCAAAGCGTTCTCACCCAAAGCCTTTAATGTTTGTGCTTATTTTTTTACGTTCTCTTTCTGTCTGTTCAACTGAAACTGTTGTGACTTTTTAAGAGAAGTTTTTTTAATCTAGAACTTCAATAAAAAAAAGACTACAAAAGAGAGATAATGAGTAATTTTTCTGATCATACCATACCTTTCTTTGAAGAAGATTCCCCTCCAGACCATGATAAGAAGAGCTCTGGTTTTTTCTCCCATACTCTAAAAGAACAAAAATCATATAACACAGACTATTTAGAACAACTCAATCCAGAACAGCAACAAGCTGTTATGAATACTGAGGGACCTCTTTTAGTTCTTGCAGGTGCTGGTACAGGAAAAACACGCGTTTTAACAACCCGTATTTCTCACATTTTACGCTCTGGACTTGCCTCTCCTCAGCAAATACTTGCTGTCACTTTCACCAACAAAGCAGCACGTGAAATGAAAATACGTATTGGTGAACTTATTGGAGAAGTTGTTGAAGGTATGCCTTGGCTTGGAACCTTTCATTCCACTGGAGCTAAAATTTTACGCCGTCACGCAGAGCTTGTTGATTTAAAAAGAAACTTTACAATTCTCGATAGCGATGATGTTCTTCGACTTTTAAAACAACTTATTCAAGCTGAAGGATTAGACGATAAGCGTTGGCCCGCACGAAACCTTGCCATGATGATTGATTCTTGGAAAAATCAAGGACTCTCACCAACACATATCTCAAAAAGTGATGCTCATTCCTTTGGTAATGGCATGGGACGTGAACTTTATCACAGTTATCAAAATCGATTAAAAGATCTTAATGCTTGTGATTTTGGTGACCTTCTACTTCATTCTATCTCTATCTTCCAACATAATCCAGATATCCTTCGCGAATATCATTCTCAATTTCGTTATATTCTCGTCGATGAATATCAGGATACAAATACAGCACAATATCTTTGGCTTCGCCTTTTGGCCCAACATCCTCAAGGTCAACATGTTAATCTTTGTTGTGTTGGCGATGATGATCAATCCATTTATGGATGGCGTGGTGCAAAAGTCGAAAACATATTACGTTTTGAAAAAGATTTTCCTTCTGCTAAAATTATTCGTCTAGAACGCAATTATCGCTCAACATCTCATATTCTCAAAACCGCCTCCCATCTCATTGCGCATAATGAAGAAAGACTGGGAAAAGTCCTTTTTTCTGCTCAAATAAAGAGCGAGGAAGAAAAGGTAAAAATTCATTCAGCATGGGATTCGGCAGAAGAAGCACGAGCAATTGGAGAAGAAATCGAACGCGCACAACAAACCGGTCATGCATTAAATCATATGGCTATATTGGTACGCGCATCATTTCAAATGCGTGAATTTGAAGATCGCTTTGTAACGCTTGGCCTTAATTATCGCGTTATTGGTGGTCCTCGTTTTTATGAGCGGATGGAAATACGTGATGCCATGGCTTATTTACGCGTTGTTGTCCAACCCACTGATGATTTAGCTTTTGAGCGTGTTATTAATACACCGAAACGCGGCATAGGAGATGCAACCCTGCGCATTCTTTATGAGAGTGCACGTGCACGTGCTGTTCCTCTCTTTTCTGCTGCCGCTGACATCATTGAAACAGATGAATTAAAGCCTAAGGCACGCAGTGCGTTACGAAGCCTCATTGAAAACTTCCGCCGCTGGCAAAATATGCTTCAAGACACTCCTCATAGAGAACTTGCCGAGATCGTCCTTGATGATTCTGGTTATACAACCATGTGGTTAGAAGATCGTTCACCAGAGGCTCCTACAAGACTAGAAAATCTTAAAGAAATGATTCGTTCCATGGAACAATTTGAAAATCTTCAAAGTTTTTTGGAACATGTTGCACTCGTTATGGAAACGGAAAATAATGAAAATATGGATGCAGTCAACATCATGACACTTCATTCAGCCAAAGGGCTTGAATTTGAAACAATTTTTCTTCCAGGTTGGGAAGAAGGACTCTTTCCCCACCAGCGCTCATTAGATGAAGGTGGACGTTCAGGATTAGAAGAAGAACGGCGTCTTGCTTACGTAGGTCTAACAAGAGCAAAAAAACATTTGCATATATGGTTTGTATCGAATCGAAGAATTCATGGACTTTGGCAACCTGCTCTTCCCTCCCGTTTTCTAGATGAATTACCAGCAGAACATATAGAAGTTGTAGAAATGGAAACATCCTATGGTGGTTATGGAAAATCTTCCTTTCAATATCACGATTCTTTTTATAATGACTATGCAACACCAAGACAAAAGCGTGCACAAAAAAACAAGAATATTGAAGGAAAAATTATCACGCAATCAATCTCTCATACACCATCAGATTTTTCTGTCAATGATCGGATTTTTCACATAAAATTTGGTTATGGTCATATTACAGCAATAGACGATCATAAATTGACAATAATGTTCGAAAAAGCCGGAGAAAAGCGTGTACTAGACAATTTTGTAAACAAAGCTTAATTACAAGTAAACCACGATCAGTTTTTTCAAGAAACCACTTTGTTTTATTCTGACTATCATTTCCATTTGCGAACAAAGGCTTCAATGGGCAAATTTTGCATATCAGGCAATGCGTCGTGAATTTTATTAAGTGGCCAATCCCACCAAGCCATATCTAAAAGGCATTCTATCACATGATTGGGAAAACGCATCCGCAATCGCTTAGCAGGCACCCCAACGACAATCGTATAAGGCATAACATCTTTCGTTATAACAGCGTTCGCGCCAATGATAGCGCCATGACCAATTGTCACCCCAGGCATAATAACCGCACCATGTCCAATCCACACATCATGCCCAATAATAACACGTTTTGCACAACGCCTTTCACGAAAACCACTATCTAATGCCATATAACGAAAATATTCGTTTGGACGATAGGTTATTTTATGCGTTGAAACGCGCTCCATAGGATGCTCCAACGCATTCATCCGTACATGAGATGCAATAGAACAAAAACGCCCAATATCGCTATAAATAGCCTCACTATTACGCTCTAAATAAGAAAAATCTCCAACGGTTACATCCCGTAAAATCACCCGCTCATTAATTTCCACATAGCGCCCTAATTTACAACCATGCAGCCGCGCTGTCGTATGGATACGAGGTTCACTTTCATGAAATCGAAGATCTTTCTCAATATTCATACATCTTTCACCAATGTTTTATCAATAGATATGGAAAGACATACCAATCAAGCCAATAAAATCAACCATGAAACAAACATTGCAAAACAAACCTGCCGATGTTACAATTTCTCGATCTATCTAAGAGAGTCAAACTATGAAAAATGTAATACGCATCTTGGGGCTGACAATCATATTTCTTGCAGGTGTTTTTATTTATGATACGCTGACAAATAAGCCTTTAGGTGATAACTTTACGCTCACTGATTCTAATGGAAAAAATATTACTGAGGCTGATGTTCGAAGCAAGCCTTCAATAATTTTTTTCGGCTTCACTATGTGTCCTGAAAGCTGCCCTACCACACTGATGAATCTTGATCGATGGCTTACAGCCCTTGGGCCTGAAGCTGATAAATTAGGTATATGGTTTGTGACTGTTGATCCTGAACGTGACACACCAAAAGTACTCCATGATTATCTCAGTAATTTTAACAATAAAATTGTTGGCATTAGTGGAGATCCTGATAAAGTTCATAAAATGGTCAATTCTTTCAACATCGTTGCTGAAAAAGTCCCTGAAACAGATGGAAACTATACATATAACCATACAGCAGCAATTTTTTTACTCAAAAAAGGTGGAAAATTAGCTGGCGTTATTCGTTATGACACGAAAGAAAGCGATAGCGAATTAAAAGATGAAATCGCCATTGAACGGTTAAAAAAACTCATCTTAAACTAAAAAAAGCCGATCAAAAGAAAGAACAGCATGTCGCAACAAATTCGCCTCTATTATACTGCTTCTAAAAATGAAGCAGAACGGTTCTATACCCTTATAGAAACAGCCTTTGACGAAGAAGGTTATCCTCTTGCTCTTACAGAGATAGATGAACAAAATGCTGTATATGAGCTTTCTCTATATGTCGATCAAGACAATCAAGAGAACGCATTAAAACATTTTGCAAGCGTTCTCTCTATAGATTTTGATAAAATTAATATGGAAGTTTTACCCAACATTGATTGGGTACAAAAAAGCCTAGAAGGACTAAAACCTGTGCAAGCCGGTCCTTTTTTCCTTCATGGAAGTCACAACCGAAACGCCATTCCAGCAAATGTTCTCCCTATTGAAATTGAAGCTAATCAAGCTTTTGGCACCGGACATCATGGAACAACAGCCGGTTGTTTAGAAATGATTGCCAAAGTCATGAAACACGAAAATCCCCAAAATGCCCTTGATCTTGGTACTGGGAGCGGTGTACTAGCCATTGGCATAGCAATGCTCAAACCAATTACTGTGCTTGCATCCGATATTGACCCAATTGCTATTCAAGTTGCACAACACAATATCGAATTCAATGGTGTCAATGAATATGTTACAGCTATTACAGCAACAGGTTTTGCCCATGATGCAATTGCATCACGAGCTCCTTTTGATCTCATTGTTGCCAATATCCTTGCTAATCCGCTTATTGAACTTGTGCAAGAAGTGGTAACGGCACTTCAAAAAGGGGGATCACTTATACTCTCTGGAATTCTTGAAGAACAACATGCCCATGTTTTGGAGACTTATATAAAACAAGGACTGAAGCATATCGAAACATACCACCGGCAAGGATGGGTTACGATACACCTGAAATAAAATAAAAGAAAAGGACGTCGTTATGTATCAATCTTTTGAGGCGACAACAAATCCTGCTTATGCAGCAGAACGCATTTCTTGCCTTCGTAAAGAACTCGATCACCTTGGACTCGATGGTTTTCTTGTTCCGCGGTGCGATGAACACCAAGGAGAGTATGTCCCTCCTCATGCTCAACGCCTTAGCTGGTTAACCGGCTTTACTGGATCAGCTGGGATTGCACTGATTTTAAAAAACAAAGCCATCATATTTACAGATGGGCGATATAAGCTCCAAGTTCGCCAACAAACTGATCCTGATATTTTTAATTATGAAGATCTCATAACTTGTCCTCCCTCACAATGGCTTGAAAAAAATGGTCAAAAACTTTCTATTGGCTTTGATCCATGGCTCCACACGATTGCTGCCACCGATGCATTAAAAAACGCATTAGAAATGAAAGCAGGTGGAAAACTTGTAGAAGTTCAACATAATCCCATTGATCTGCTCTGGCATGATCAACCAAAATTACCACAATCTGCCTTATCAATTCACCCTCTCAAATATGCTGGGTGCGATACAGATGAAAAACTCGCTTTGATTTACAAAGATATACAGCAAACTCATGCAAATGCTTTTATTTTTACAGACCCCTCTTCCATTGCATGGACATTCAATATACGGGGCAATGATGTTTCCAACACGCCTTTTTCCCTTTGTTTTGCTCTCATTCCACTTAACAAAACACCAGCTTTATTCATTGACAGCAAAAAACTTGGTGTAGAACAGAAACAATATCTAGAACGTTATGCAAAATTATATGAACCAGAACAGCTTATTCCCAAGATCAAAGAGTATGTTCAAAAAGGGACAGTGTTTGCCTTAGATCCACAGCTAACATGCGAAAAATTACGAACTGTTATTGAAGAAAAAAATAGCTTTTTTATCACACTTACCGATCCTGCTGCTCTACCACGTGCCATTAAAAATGACACAGAACTCAATGGCGCACGCAAAGCGCATCTACGCGATGGTGTTGCCCTAACCCGTTTTTTTTCTTGGTTAGATAAACAAATACCAGGGTCAATAAGTGAAATTTCTGCTGCTCAAAAATTAGAAGAATTTCGCATAAATACAGCAAAAGAAATGGGAGAAAAACTTGAAGATCTTTCTTTTGATACAATCTCCGCAACAGGAGAAAATGGTGCCATTATTCATTATCGTGTAACAACGCAAACAAATAAACAACTCAAAGCCGGTGAACTTTACCTCGTTGATTCAGGTGGACAATATCGTGATGGCACGACTGATGTCACACGTACAGTAGCAATTGGGAATATTGGAGAAGAAGAAAAACGCTGTTTCACTCTTGTTCTCAAGGGCATGATTACTCTTTCAACTGCTTGCTTTCCCAAAAGAACCCGTGGACAAGACCTTGATGCTCTTGCACGCATTGCATTGTGGAAAGCTGGTTTTGATTATGCCCATGGCACCGGTCATGGTGTTGGATCTTATCTTTCTGTCCATGAAGGACCGCAAAATATTTCTCGTAAAGGGTGCCAAGAACTCATCTCCGGTATGATTCTTTCAAACGAGCCAGGCTATTACCGCGAAAGCGCTTTTGGTATCCGTCTTGAAAATTTGATGATTGTGAAGCCAGCACAAAAAATTGATGGTGGAGATATAGAAATGCTCTCGTTCGAAACACTTACACATTGCCCCATTGATCGACGGTTAATCCTTCCAGAGCTTTTGACACAAGAAGAACGACAATGGCTCAATGATTACCATGCGCGCGTTTATCAGATGAATGCACCTTACTTAAATGAAGAAGATAAAAAATGGGCAAAAGAAGCAACAATGCCCCTTTAAATGAAGCAACCTATAACTTTTACCCTTTCTACAAAACACTACACCCTTCTCTTTTAAAGAGAGAAGTGCGAATTTACCATCAGCAAACACAAAAAATATTTCTACAAGATACTTCAAGTTTTTTGCTGGTACGGTAAACGCTAACCTCGGTGAAGCAAGATGAGATACACCTATACGCGGTAATACTTATCTTGGCGATCTCCATCTAGACACTCTCATATCCCTAGTTTCTTTATATGGAAACTTTCGTTATATTTTGTAACCCTCCGCATCGTATTTCTAAAACACCTATTATAACCAGCTTATTACGCTGTTTGGATTCAAAAATTCTGCATATTTATTCGAATAAATTTTACCTTTTTGTTTGCTTCACAATGATAATTTATATTATTTTAATTCTTGAATCATTTACAATAGCTGTAATTCATTATAATACATATTGCTACAATGAAATAGAATCTGCCATGAAATAAAATTAAGTATTTAGAATTAAAAGAAGGAGCATGATGATAACATCAGCGTTAAGATTTTTTATTTATTTGCATAGTTAACAATACAATATTATTTTCTAGACTATTACTTACTGTTGAAAAAACGTTATCCACAATATAGATAGTTTCCAACTGCACAGTATAAAAACAACATATATGGAGGCATGTGTTTTTACCTGAATGTGTTATTCAGCTAAAAATTAACGACAATAACAGAGGATATAAAAACTAGATAACACAAAAACAGTCACGTAAATAAAGAAGATTCAAACTCTCTACAGAATTTTACAAATGCTCTGAAAAATACACAATAAAACGTGTGTCTTATAGCTTGTTAGTTAACAAAATCTTAAGCACAGATCTTAGTAATCTATATCCTTTCCTTATCCAGTATTTTAGAAATAAAGTGACTATCTTAATGCGTATAATTTTATTTTATTCCGTAATATTATTATTTGGATACTATATTGGGCCTTCTGTATTGAAGGAAATTACTAAATTTAAGCGAGTTCCTATTGCTTTATTTTCTGAAAATCAAGTCATTACTCAAAATCAGTACGATAAATTATACGAAGAGTACGTAAAGACACAATATCCTGATAATATATACGAAGAGCGCCTAGAAATTGCAAAAAAATATCTGGATAATAAGAGTTATGGTGTATATCATGTTCTAAGCCCTGGGATGATAGTACTAATTCCTGAAAATATAAATCTTATCCATGCGAAAGTTGTTTGGTGTGCATGCCTTGTGGACTTATTACAGGGAGAGTACAATAAAAAATTTCCAGCATTATCCCTCCCTACCTACCTACATACATAAGCTACATTCTCAATATAATTGGAAAGAAAACGATTTCATTTGGGCAAAAAATTTAGTCATGAACTCGACAGATCCAATGTTTAGATACGCAGGAATGGTATTTAATTCTGAAATATTCTCAATCCAAATACTAGCTCTAATAAACGAAATTTCCTATGCTGAGAAATTTGAGAGAGATGAAGGAAGTCAGGAAAAAAATTATGCTGCTAGACGCATTAGCGAATATCCGAAATTTTGTAATGAAATTGGACAAGTGTACCATCTAATAATGCCTGATAAGTATAGGTACCAGTAATCTTTTATAAATTCAACATAATAAACAACTCGCATTTATATCCCTTATTCATTTATAGCGGAATGTTTTATTATATTTTGTAATCTTCCGCGTTACATTTCTATTACGTCATTATAATCGGTTTATTACGGCATTTTGGATTAAACTCTACATATTTGTTCAAAAATTTTACCTTTCTTCACAGTAATAATTTATATCTTTTACTAATAATAACCTTGCATATTCTTCATCATAATAGTTTAAGTTTAATATTTAAGCTCAGCGTTAATCATTTTTAATAACTTAATAAATATCAAAATATATTGGCATTCTATGTTTACAAAAAATAGCCCCTTTATCTCCTTTTTGATTCCAGCTCCCCCAAATGTAAGAGAGATAACCACACAAACAGCATACGCATCTTCTAGAAAACATCCTCTAAACATTATGTTTCTCAATCAGCTGTAGCCAAGCCTCTTCATCGATAACCTCAACACCTAATTCTTCAGCTTTAGCCAATTTGGAGCCCGCTCCAGGTCCTGCAACAAGAAGATCTGTTTTTTTAGAAAGTGAACCAGATGTTTTAGCCCCTAATCGCTCTGCCAATGCTTTTGCTTCATCGCGTGACATATGCGCCAAAGTTCCTGTAAAAACAATGATCTTCTCCGCTATTGGTGAAGAATCTGCTATGATAGGCTCCTCATCAAGAGGAGTTACTTCTTCAAGCAAAACAGATAAAATCTCACGGTTATGCGCTTCTCTATAAAAATCAACAATTGCGCCCCCTACCTGTGGTCCAATTCCTTCAATATTGGTAAGTTCCATCCAAGCCTCATTTCCTTCTTCATTTTCCTTATCACATGGCATAAATGCTTCCATAGCCGCAGTTTCAAAAGCTGTATAATTTTTATAAGCACGTGCAAGGCGGCGTGCATTCACTTCGCCAACATGACGAATCCCCAATGCAAACAAAAAACGGCTCAAAGGAATTTCTCGGCGCGCATTAATAGCATCATACAGTTTCCGAACTGAAACAATACCAAAACCTTCCATATTTTCCAAACGTATCAAAGACTTTTCTTGGCGCCGTTGTAAAGTAAAAATATCGGCTGGTGTATGAATACAAAGCGCCTCATCTTGAGCATAGAAAAAAAACTCTACCTGTTTTTTACCCAAGCCTTCAATATCAAAAGCATTGCGTGAAACAAAATGACGAATACGTTCAATTGCTTGTGCAGGACAAATAAGCCCCCCTGTACAGCGACGCACGGCTTCTCCCACTTCACGAACAGCATGACTCCCACAAGCTGGACACAAATGAGGAAAAATAAAAACAGCAGCATCTTTCGGGCGTTTTTCAATGATAACATCAATAACTTGAGGGATCACATCACCAGCACGTTGTACAATCACGCTATCACCTACACGGATATCACGTCCTTCACGAATGGGCTCTCCTTTATGACCAATTCCCTTAATATAATCCTCATTATGCAAACTAGCATTGGTCACCACCACTCCACCAACAGTAATAGGCGTAAGACGTGCAACAGGTGTCAAAGCTCCCGTGCGACCAACTTGAATGTCAATATCTTCCAAAAGCGCTATCGCTTTTTCTGCTGGAAATTTATGGGCGATAGCCCAACGCGGCGAACGAGAAACAAACCCCAAGCGCTTTTGGAGCATCAAATCATTAACCTTATAAACAATGCCATCAATATCATAGCTTAAAGAATGACGGCATTCTTCGATATCGTGATAATAGCAAATAATATCTTCTACTGTCTTAAAGACTTTTGTTAATGGATTGATAACAAAGCCATACTCTTTTAGCTTTTTCATCATCTCCATTTGACTTTCTGCCAATATTTCACTCACCTCACCACAAGCATAAGCAAAAAATTGAAGTTTTCTGCTAGCGGTTATCCGTGAATCAAGCTGACGGAGAGAACCAGCCGCCGCATTTCGAGGATTGGCAAAGGTTAACTTGCCCTTCTCTTGTTGGCTGATATTTAGTGCTTGGAAATCTTCCCGCCCCATATAAACTTCACCACGCACCTCAATGATATCAGGAAAATCACCTTGCAAAACTTGTGGAATATCAGCAATTGTTCGGGCATTTGCCGTCACATTTTCACCGACAGTTCCATCCCCACGCGTTGCCGCACGCACAAGCTGCCCCTTTTCGTAGCGCAAAGACAAAGATAAACCATCAATTTTTGGCTCCGCTGTTATTTCCAACACTTGTGTTTCTGGAAGCCGTAAAAAACGACGAATACGCTCAACAAATTCAGTAACATCTTCAGAGCTAAACGCATTATCAAGTGAAAGCATAGGCTGTGCATGAACAGATTTTTCAAATTTTTCAGAAATTGGTGCTCCAATTTTATGTGAAGGAGAATCAATACGTATAAGCTCTGGAAAAAGAGCTTCAATTTCTGCATTACGACGACGTAAAGCATCATATTCTGCATCAGAAATTTCAGGCTGATCATCACGATTATAAAGCACATCATGACGTGCAATCTCTTTTGCCAACCACTCTAATTCACGTTCTGCTTCAACAGCTGTGAGATTTTTATATGCATCTTTGTTCATAAAATCTATTCCAAATTACAAGCGCTGCCACAAGGGCCTCCCACGCCTCCTCATCAAGTGAATCTCAATAAATATAAGCTTTCTAGTATTTTTATCGCTGACTAATTACCTTTATGCGAGAAGCTTTTGAGCCGCTGCACGCGCTTCTTCAGTAATCTGTTCTCCAGCCAACATACGGGCAATTTCTTCTGCACGCTCATGTTCTTTCATTTTATGAATCGCAGTAACAAAGCGTCCTTTATCATGACTCTCAATTTTTGAAATAAGAAAATGACCATGCGCTTTCGATGCAACCTGTGGAGCATGCGTAATAGCGAAAACTTGGACATGTTCTGATAAGCGTTGCAACCGTTGCCCAATAGCCGCTGCAACAGCCCCCCCAACGCCTGTATCAATTTCATCAAAAATCAGCGTCGGTGCTGATCCTCGATCAGATAAAACAACTTTTAATGCCAGCAAAAAACGAGATAATTCACCGCCAGAAGCCACACTAAGCATCGGCCCAGCACGTGTTCCAGGATTTGTCCGCACCCAATATTCAATACGATCACATCCCTCTGCACTCCGCTTTTCCATATCACTTTGCATTTCAACAATAAATTCAGCCCTCTCTAACTTCAATGCCGGCAACTCAGCCATAACACTTTCAGATAAATGCCTTGCTGTCTCCCGACGCTTTATTGTTAAGGCTTGCGCCAATGTATCATAATTTTTCTTTGCCTGCTCTGCCTCATCTTCAAAACGTGTCAATATGGTCTGAGCCTCTTCAAAATCAGCCAGTTCAGCATCCATTTTATCGCGTAACTGAACCAATTCATCCGCAGAAACTTGATATTTACGAGCAAAACCCCGAAGAGCAAAAAGACGTTCTTCTATCCGTTCCAATTCATCAGGTTCAAAGTCCAATGCTCGTATTGCCACCTCAATACCTTCTTGTGCTGTTGCAAGTGCATGCAATGCCTCATCAATAGATTTCACCACTGGTGCAATAAGTTCTTGCGCCTCAGGAATTTTCCGCTCCAAACGCCTCACCAAATTGGAAAGCACTGGGATTGGTGATTTTTGACCCGTTAAAAGATCATCCGCTTCTTTTATATCCGTTGCTATTTTTTCTAATTTAAGCATATCTGCACGGCGAAGAGAAAGAGCATCTTCTTCACCAACTTGAAAATCAAGCTTTTCAAGCTCTTCTACACACGCACGAAGATAATCAACCTCACGTACAGCGCTCTCTACTTTAAGACGCTGCTGTTGCAAACGCTCCTCACATTCACGCCATGTGTGATAACACTGGCGTAAATTTTCCACTTCATTCTCAAGTCCACCAAAGGCATCTAATAATTGGCGATGTGTAGCAACATCAACAAGTGCACGATCATCATGTTGTCCATGGATTTCAACCAGCAAACGGCCAACACTTCGCATCAATGCAACACTAGACACCTGATCATTGATAAAGACACGGCTACGTCCATCACTTGATTGTACCCGCCGTAAAATAATATCACCCTCGTCATCAAGACCATTCTCACGAATAAGTTGACGTGCAGGATGTGAAACAGACACATCAAAAACAGCCGTAACCTGCCCGCGGTCAGCACCATGACGCACAAGCGAAGCATCACCCCGCCCCCCTAAAGCAAGTGATAAAGCATCAAGGAGAATAGACTTCCCCGCACCCGTTTCTCCAGTTAAAACCGTCAACCCCGCTGTAAAATGAATATCGAGCGTTTCGATCAAAACAATATTATGAATCGAAAGCTGTACCAACATAGAGAATCAACGTACCCTCTTCTTGTCACCACCTAAAGCATTTGAGATCCAAGAAGATTTATGCTCATGTGGTGATATTTTATTCTTCTGCAAGAGATTATAAGAAAATTTATACCACTCACTTTTGGGATAATTACGTCCTAAAATAGCTGCTGCTGTTTGCGCTTCCGCCGTTAAGCCGAGAGCTAAATTAACTTCCGTTAAGCGGAAAAGTGCTTCTTCAATTTGATTTGTATCAGAATACTCTTCAACTACGGTACGAAACCGTCTACTTGCCGCAAGGTAGCGCCGCCCCTCTTCATAATAACGGCCGATCTGCATTTCTTTACCAGCCAGCTGTTCGCGCCCAAAACGGATTTTATCCTTAGCATCCTTGACATACTCAGAATTAGGATAGCGCTCTATAAGAAGCTGCATAGCAGCAATAGCGCGTTTCGTATCACGTTGATCACGCGTAACATCGGGAATCCGACGGAAAGAAGAAAGACCAATAATATAGTACGCATAAGCCGAGTCAGTTGACCCTGGATAAAGCGTAATATAGCGTTGAGCCATACTAATTGAATCATCATACTTTCCGAGTCGATAATTAGTAAAAGCACCCATGACCAAAGATTTACGCCCCCAGTCTGTATAAGCGTACTGTTTTTCAATCTTCAAAAACTTCTTCGATGCATCCCCAAGCCGCCCACTTTCAAGGCTAGCAAGCGCCTGATTATAGAGAACATCTGGTGGCTCTATTTTCAAAACATAAGCAGATGGATCAAGGGTATTTTTCTCTTTAAAGAGACATCCCGCTAACATACAGGTGCTTCCTAAAAGTACCACCCCCAATATCTTGCGTACAATGTTAGATTTTCTATATGTCATATTTCCAATGCACACATGAGATTTTTTCATAGTTTTTCCGGCCTCCAGAGAATATCACCTTGTAGCAAAAACAATTTATCAAAGGTTTTATACCATATCACTTTAAAATCCACATAACCAATTTAACAGTTTAGGTCAATCATCCCCTTAAAAATCAAATAAACGATAAAAAAATCTTGCCAATTTTTTTACTTTTTCTCTAAAAAGCTTTTTTCATAATATGATTCGTCTGCCAAAACAGCCTTCACCAATTGCGCATTAATTCTATGCCCACTACAATAAGAACGAAATAATCCAATAAAAGGTGCCCCAAGCAAAGCAGTATCACCAATCGCATCAAGCATCTTGTGCCGAACACATTCATTCTCCCAATAAGGACCATCGGGATTTAAAATTTTATCATTAAGGTCGATAACAAGAGAATTTTCCAAAGAAGCGCCTCTCGCCTTTCCAGAAAGCCTTAATTCTTCCACGTCTTTGATAAAACCAAAAGTGCGCGCACGTGACAAATCATCCCTAAACCCTCGTGTGGTAAGATCAAAACTGAAATGTTGCTTACCAATAGCAGAAGAAGGAAAAGAGATCGTTATATCAAAACGACGTCCATCGAATGGCAAAAGCTCTGCAACACCATGAGCTCCTTCAACCCGCACCGGCTTTTTTATAATGAAATAAGAACGCAACGCATTTTGCTGTACAATACCAACATCTTCAAAAGCTTGGCAATATAGCCACGCTGAACCATCCAAAATAGGAATCTCATTATGTGACACTTCAATAACAAGATTATCCAAATTATAAGCAGCAATTGCCGCCATCAAATGTTCAATTGTTTCAACCCTTACATCTCCATCTCCAAGTACTGTTGATAATTCAGTTTCTCCTGTTTGCGATGCATGGGCTTGAAATATTTTCTCTGTTCCGTCTAATCCACAACGCTTAAAAACAATACCACACCCAACATCCGCTGGACAAACCTTTACCACTGACAAACAGCCACTATGAACGCCAATCCCCTTAAATGTTACTGCTTTTTTAAGAGTAGACTGATATTTTGGTACTAAATTCATCATATCATTTTATTAAATTGCTTGTACATCTTTTAACAAAATTTATAAAACTATAAAAAATATTCATAGTAAATAATACAAAAAAACCGCTTATTGTAAGCGGTTTTTTTTAAAACAAAGTATTTTATCCAAAATACAGTAATATATTTTACTGTATAATTTTTGTCTGATCATTAAAGAAATAATAAAATTTCTTACTTTACCTCATTTTTCATCAATTAATTTGCCTGACGACGTAAAAATGCTGGTATTTCCAACTGATCTTCTTCACTTATAAAAGTACACTGATCTTGTGGTACCTGAGGATGCAGCTCACCAGAACGACGTGGAACATAAACAGAAGCATCTTGAGAAAGCGCCTGAGAGTTTTTATTGTAAACATGAGACTCTTTCTGCTGAGACGATCTAACAGCAGGCTCCAGCCTCGCTTCTGGCTCAGCTTCTTCACGATGTGTCAAGCTCTGTTTCAAACGCTGCCAAAGATTACGAGGACCCTGATCCGTCACAAATGTTCTTTGGCTTTGTCCATGCGCAACAGGAGGAAAATCCTTTAACTCAGGCATACGCATTGGAGCGCGCGCTTGCATTTGTTGCATTTGTTTTGGTTGCACTGGCTTTTCTTTTTGCTTCACAAGCCCTGTCATCTCATCAAGAACATGCGCTGTTGCCTCCATACTCACAGGAGCCGTCATCGCCTGTTGAGAACCACGGCTTACTTGCATACGAGGCACATTTGATCTCTGTTCCTGAACAGCATTTGAACCATACGCAACAGCATTCGTTGCACTTCGTGTCGTCATTGCTTCTGCAGGTTGTGCAAAAATTTGACTTTTGGGACGGAACTGTTCTCCGGTTGATTTACCCTTCTCTATTTCAAGTGATTCGATCACTTCTACCATTGACTCAGAACGCAGAGGCGATGATTGAACATGAAAAGAACTATGTGACGTTCCAGGATCGCTCTTGCGTATTGAAGAAGCAGGCCTTTGAATCTGAGGATGAGAGGACTGAACCACATCACTAACTTCACGATCAATACCGGTGGCAACCACAGAAACACGAATAACACCTTCCAATGACTCATCATCAATAGCGCCAAAGATCACATTCGCATCAGCATCTACTTCTTCACGAATACGATTAGCAGCTTCATCAACCTCAAAGAGAGTCATATCACGACCACCCGTAATAGAAATCAATAAACCACGCGCCCCACGCATAGAGGTATCATCCAACAATGGATTTGCAATAGCAGCTTCAGCCGCAGCCAAAGCACGCCCATCACCAGATGCCTCACCCGTTCCCATCATGGCTCGACCCATTTCGTGCATAACAGAACGAACATCAGCAAAATCAAGGTTAATCAAACCCTCTTTAATCATCAAATCCGTAATGGAAGCAACACCAGAATAAAGCACTTGGTCAGCCATAGCAAAAGCATCAGCAAACGTTGTCTTATCATTTGCAATACGGAAAAGATTTTGATTGGGAATAACAATCAATGTATCGACAGACTTTTGTAATTCTTCAATACCAGCCTCTGCCGTTTTCATACGACGTGCGCCTTCAAACTGAAACGGCTTTGTCACAACACCAACAGTCAAAATACCTTTTTCACGCGCTGCGCGAGCAACAACGGGAGCAGCCCCTGTTCCAGTTCCTCCCCCCATACCAGCAGTAATGAAAACCATATGAGAGTCTGCAAGATGATCAATAATTTCATCAATACATTCCTCCGCCGCCGCTTGTCCAACTTCAGGCAAAGCCCCAGCACCCAAACCTTCTGTCACAGCTGCCCCAAGTTGGATAACACGTTCAGCCTTTGACATAGCCAAAGCCTGTGCATCCGTATTTGCAACAACAAAGTCAACTCCCTGAAGACCAGCATTTATCATATTATTCACGGCATTCCCGCCACCACCTCCAACACCAAAAACGGTAATGCGTGGCTTCAATTCCGCGATATCTGGCCGATGCAGATTAATCGTCATTTTCTTTTCCTTCTCATAAGACACCGCAAGCCAAAGCGATGAAATTTATCCAACTAGACTTAACTAAAAACTCTCACGCAACCACTGACCAACACGCTGAAAATATCCACGCGTGCCCATCGATAAATGATTTCCTGCCGCCTGCATTGTTTTTTCTTCAAAACCCACCAATTGCGGATAAATTAACAACCCAACAGCAGATGTAAACGCCGCCCCTTTTGCAAGAGAAGGAAGCCTCGAAATACCTAAAGGCCGCCCGATACGAACATTTCTTCCTAATATAGTACGTGCCATTTCTGGCAATCCTGTTAACTGGCTTGCTCCCCCAGTCAAAATAACACGTTTACCAATGATGTGACCAAAACCAGAACGATTTAAACAATCACGGACCATTTCTAAAATTTCTTCAACACGCGCACGAATGATACGCCCAAGAACCGCGCGAGGATATTGAGTTTCACGCTGTTCACTCCCAATTTCTGCTACATTAATCATTTGCCGCTCATCAGCACTTGTTAAAAGTGCTGAACCATAAACAACTTTTAAACGTTCCGCCTCTGTTAAAGACATAGAAAATCCGCGCGCAACATCAAGAGTGACATGATGCCCCCCAACAGCAAGAGCATCTGCATGAATAAATTTCCCCTCAAAAAACACTGAAAATGTTGTTGTTCCACCACCAAAATCAATACATGCAGCCCCTAAACGCGCCTCATCATTCATCAAGACAGCAAGACCACTTGCAAAGGGAGTAGCAACCATTGCTTCAACACTCAAATGTGCACGATTAATACAAGTTTCCAAATTACGCAAAGAGGCTGTTTCTGCTGTTACCACATGCACGTCGACACCAAATGTTTCCCCTGCCATGCCAATAGGATCAAAAATTCCTTTATCTCCATCCAATACATAAGAAACTGGAACTGAGTGCATAACATGACGTTCAGCATCAAAGGCTTTACGCGAAACATCTGAAAAGGCCATACGCATATCACGCTTGGTGACTTCACGACCATTCAAATGAACCTTTCCATTAATCAAAGCACTTTGTAATCGACTTGAGGAAAAATTCACAATCACTGAATCCACCACCAAACCCGCCATTTTTTCTGCCGCATCAACAGCCAATCTTATTGATTGTTCTGCTGCAAACATATCCATGACAACACCGGATTTAATACCACGTGAACGCTGCACTCCAAAGCCTAGAATTTCCGTAGAATGTGTACGACCATGTAAATAGTGTGCATGCTTCAAAGGACGCAAACAAGCAATAAGACAAACAATCTTACTTGAACCGACATCAAGTACCGTTAAAAAACGTGTTTTACGCCCCTTCAAATGATGTGATCTGAGTAGCATCATAGGCTTCCTGCCTTTCGCGCTTTTAAAATACGTTCTTCTTCTGCTACAGTAGTATGATAACGCTCCAACGTTTCATCTGATAAAGAAACAGTAATTCGATCAGCAAGACGTAAATCAACACTGAGAATATCGCGAGATAAAAGATCTTGCATTGTACCGGACGAAGAAAGAGAAGAAAGCCTTTCAAGAGCACCATTTTCAGGCAACATAACGCGCATTCCATTATTCAAAACAAGATCCCAACGTCGATCACCTACCCGCACAAAAGCACGAATACGATCATATACTTCCGGATAGACTGACAGCGCTTGAATAAACACTTTAGCAGCATTTTGTGCACCCTGCCCAACCACAAGAGGTAAATCCCGAACAATTTCTCCTTTAAAAGGCACAATGACACGACCTGTATTATCAACAATATCCATTATGCCATCATGTTGCCAAATGGCATAGGGTTCACGCTCCACGATGGAAATGCGCATTCTATTGGGATAAATTTTCTGAACATTAGCCGATTGCACCCAAGCCTGTTTTTCCAACAGAGAACGCGCTCTTTCAACATCAAAAGTGAATATAGAAGGCGCAACATCAAGTTTTAAAATTTTAAAAATATCCTGCTTTGCCAAGCGCTTATTACCGCTTATATCGACATGAGTGACCACAAAACTACTATCCAATATGATCGTATTTACGACCACAGCCATCTGACCACTTGATGAAAGTCCATAAAAAGCCGTAACAAAGAAAAACCACACAACAGCAAAAGAGCCAAAATGGCGTGGAATATGAATATTGACAAAAACAAACTCAAACATAAACCGAAGAAAACGACGATAAAGACGTGGCAAAGCCGGCACTGAAAGCACCTCCATCGGAACATTTGTTTTATTAACATTCAACGCATACATGATGCGTCCTCCACCATCCATTGAACAATATCGCCGTAAGTACGGCCGCTCGCTTTTGCAATATCAGGAAGAAGAGACGTCGAGGTCATACCTGGTTGCGTATTAATTTCAAGCCAAACCAATTCTCCCGTTTTTTCATCAAAACGAAAATCAGAACGGCTAACACCTCGACACCCTATCGCCTGATGGGCTGCTAAAGACATTCTTTGCACACTTTGGTAAATATTTAGTGAAAGTTGTGCAGGACAAATGTGAAGAGAACCACCCGTTTTATATTTTGAGTCATAATCGTAGAATGGAAAGTGTTTATCGGGAAGAATTTCACACACATCCAGCACTTCGTTCCCCAAAACAGCACAAGTCAATTCACGACCAGGAATATATTTTTCAATCATCACCTCATCGGCATACCCCCACTCAGCTCCCCCAATATTATGCGGCGGTGCAGCTTCATTTCCTTGAACAATGACAACACCAAAACTTGATCCTTCACACACAGGTTTAATTACATAAGGAGGCTCCATGGGATGCGTTCGGCCCAAAGCAAAGCGGCTCATGATACGAGAAGGAGCAACACAAACCCCAACATTTGCAACGATAATTTTTGCACGTCCCTTATCCATTGCCAAAGCAGATGCCATCACGCCAGAATGAGTATAAGGAATTTTTAAATATTCAAGAATCCCCTGAATCCGGCCATCTTCACCAAATGGACCATGCAATGCATTGAAGGCAATATCGGGCTGCAACTGTTCAAGAACAGAAGCAATATGAGCATCAACATCCACGCGGCTCACGCGATACCCCTGCACCTCTAAAACATCAGCACACGCCGCCCCTGAAGATAAACTTATAGACCGTTCAGAAGAAAAACCTCCCATTAACACAGCTATATGTTTATCTTTCATAATAAATCACCCTCTTTCGCATACTATATGTAGTCTATATAGAATACATCAGCACTACATACAGGAAAAACAAAGTTTATCCTTGCGAATCAATAACCTAGCATTTTGCATAATGAATCAGACTCAAAAGCCGGATGCAAGAGATTCTTTGTTAATTTATTGATTCTTAATAGAAATTTTTTATTATCTCTTTGAAATGACTCAATTTTTTATTTTCACTTTTTAGTGAACAATAAATCAATGAAATGGATCAAAAGGAGAAACACTTCGACCACGCTCAAATTGACCAATACGCTCTATTTCCCATTGTAAAAGGTGGGCTGAATTTGCAAAAACACGCGCACGCACTGTTTCTCCCAATACTTCAAGATCATATCCTGTTGCTTGCCCTGTATTAATCATAAAATTACAGTGCATTTCACTCATTTGAGCGCCACCAATCCGTAAACCACGACACCCTGCTTCATCAATCACGCGCCACGCAGATCCATTCTCAGGATTTTTGAAAGTTGATCCCCCTGTCTTTTCACGAATAGGTTGCACAGTTTCTCTGTGGAGGGCAACTTCATCCATAGCAGCACGAATATCATCTTTATTGCCGAGTTTTCCTTCTAATAAAGCAGCCGTAAAAATAAAATCTTTAGGAATATCACAATGGCGATAGGAATAATGCATATCTTCCACACTCAAGATATGACGTTGCCCTTTACGATCCAGCGCATAGACCTCGACAACACGCGCTGCGGTTTCAACACCATTCGCACCTGCGTTCATTTTGAGAGCTCCTCCAAGACCTCCAGGAATACCATGATAAAAATGAAAACCTGCAATCTCAGCTTCTAAAGCGGCAGCAGCTAAATGTTTATCCGCCGTACCAGCACCAACTAAAAAGCCTTTTGGAGAAACTTGCTTCACTTGCCCAAATTTTTTTGGCGAAAGACGAATCACAACACCAGGAACCCCCCCATCACGCACCAGAAGATTAGAACCAATACCGACAATTGTTACAGGAACAAATTCAGGCAAATTTTGAAGAAAGAGAGCCAAATCTTCTTCATCGACAGGCTGATAAAAAAGCTCTGCCAACCCGCCCGTGCGAAACCACGTTACCTTACGCATCTCAACATTAGGTGTAAGCTTTCCTCTCACGCCACCTAACAGTGGTTGCAATTGCGCCAATAGCGCCTCACCATCAATGTGCTGAAAATTTATCATGACCATCCAATACCGCTAACTGATGAGGCAAAGCACAAGCCCATTGTGTGATATTGCCAGCACCAAGAAAAACAACATAATCCTCTGCCTGAGCAAATTTTGAGACAAGAGACACAACATCTTCCAAACCATGTATCAAGCGCACATCACGATGACCCGCCATTTTAATATGCTCTACCAATTCTTGAGAACCAAATCCTACAATAGGCTCTTCACCAGCCGCATAAACGGGCGTAATCAACACTGTATCTGCATCATTAAAACAAGCAGCAAAATCATCAAATAAATGATACAAACGCGAATACCGATGGGGTTGTGCAATCGCAATAACACGCCCTTTTGCACTCTCACGTGCAGCACGCAAAACAGCCTTTATTTCAACAGGATGATGTCCATAATCATCAAATATTTCAATGCCACGCCAACTTCCTGTTCGCGTAAAACGCCGTTTTACTCCGCCAAATTCTGCTAAGCCCCTTTTTATAGCTTCATTTGAAATGCCAAGTTCATGCGCAATAGCAATCGCCGCCGTTGCATTGGCAACATTATGCTGCCCTGCCATGGGCAAAAGCAAATTTTTCAACTCAATCTTTCTTCCTGTTTTGCGTGAGCGAACAAGAACATCAAAATGCGTTTTTTGACCATCCATCGAAAGATTAAGAAAACGAACATCCGCTTGTGGATTTGCACCATAAGTGATCACCCAACGATCATCAATACGGCCCGCCAATGACTGAACCTCTGGATGATCAAGACACAAAACAGCAAAACCATAAAAAGGAACATTTTCTACGAATTGCCGAAAAGCCTCACGCACAGCATCAAAACTTCCATAATGATCCAAATGCTCAGCGTCAATATTAGTAATAACAGCAATATCAGCAGGCAGCTTTAAAAATGTACCATCACTTTCATCAGCTTCAACAATCATCCAATCGCCATCTCCCGTACGAGAATTCGTACCATAAGCATTAATAATACCGCCATTAATCACCACTGGATCAAAATGACCAGCATCAAGAAGGGCTGCGACCATTGATGTGGTTGTTGTTTTACCATGTGTACCACCCACTGCAATTGCACGCCGAAATCGCATCAGCTCCGCCAGCATTTCTGCACGTCTGACAAGCGGCAAATGTCTTTCCTTTGCAGCAATATACTCAGGATTTGTTTTTTTAACGGCAGTAGAAAAAACAACAACCTCTGCATTCCCTAAGTTTTCAGCACAATGACCTATATGAACGTTAATTCCTTTTTTCCGCAAACGTTCAACATTTGCACTTTCAACTTGATCTGACCCTTGAACTTTATAGCCAAGATTATAAAAAACCTCCGCAATTCCACTCATACCGATCCCCCCGATTCCGATAAAATGGATAACGCCTATATCAAGTGGCATTTTCATTAAAAAGCTCCTCTTTTATATCTGACAACAATCGCCCTGCAGTTAAGGATTCAGCCATATCAGCAAGGCGACGGGTTGCATGAGGTTGTCCAACTTTTTTTGCAGCAAGCGCTTGTTTTTCCAATAAATGGGGCGCACAACAAGCGTGCATTAAAAGAGAAGAAAGCTTTTGTGCATTTAAATCTTTTTCTGATATAATTTGTGCTCCCCCCACACGAGCAAGCAAAGCTGCATTGGCAGCCTGATCATGATCTAAAGCATGGGGATAGGGAACAAGCAGAGCAGGTCTACCAATCACCGCTATCTCACAAACGGACGAAGCCCCAGCGCGCGACAAAATAAAATGAGCATGTGCCATACGTTCAGCCATATCATCAAAGAAAGGAGCAACTTCTGCTTGTACCCCCATATCACGATAGATTTTGATCAACCTTCCTGCTTCACCGCGGACTTGCTGTACAATTCGTAAACGTTTACGGTTCTTATCATCAAATAAAGCAATAGCTTCTGGAACAATATGTGAAAAAGCAGAAGCCCCTTGACTACCTCCAAAAATCAAAAAATTAAATGGCTTTTCTCCCTCTGAAGAATGATAAGGAATTTTGGCCGCCTTCAACACAGCCTCACGGACAGGATTCCCCGTCAAAAGTATTTTATGAGCATAAGCGCCATTTGGCGACAACAAACCACCAGCGATTGCACGCACAAAAATTGCCAACACCCGATTGGCACGCCCCATAACAGCATTTTGTTCATGAATAAATGTCACACGCCTCGTTAAAGCCGCAATAAAAAGAGGAGGAAAGCTCGGATACCCCCCAAATCCTCCAACAAGAACAGGACGTAATTTATAAAACAACGCCAACGATTGCCCCATACCCCTTAGCAAAGACCAAAACGTCTTTATCAGAGCAAAAGGATGGCGTCGTGTAAATGTTGCCGATGAAACGATATGAATATGCTCTTCATCAAAACACCGAACAAAAGGGCGTGCTCTTTCATCTGTTATTAAATGAACATCATATCCACGCTGCCTTAATTCAACAGAAAGGGCTTCAGCAGGAAAAAGATGTCCACCTGTACCACCAGCCACCAAAATAATAACTTTTTTATCATTCATAAGGGGTATCCAAGACAGAAGAGGAAGAAAAAGCTGAAAGGCGCGCTTCTGGCCAACGACGTGTTAAACTAAGCAAAATGCCCATTGAAAACGCAATCGCCACCATCGAAGAACCACCATAAGAAATAAAAGGCAATGTCATACCTTTTGGAGGAATTAAGTGAAGATTAACGGCCATATTAATAGCTGATTGAAAGCCAATCATCATTGCTATGCCAGTAATACCAAGACGTATAAAGGAATCACGTGTATTCATGGCTATATACAATGAACGCATAACGATAAAGCCAAACAGCATCATAATTAATAAACAAAGAATAATACCATATTCTTCAGCAGCAACGGAAAATACAAAATCTGTATGGCTATCAGGAATGATACGTTTTACTGTGCCCTCCCCAGGACCTTGCCCAAACCAACCACCATTCAAAATAGCCTCACGTCCCACATCCACTTGAAACGTATCCCCTTCACCTGTCAAAAAACCATTGATCCGCTCGCGCACATGATGCAGAAAAAGATAAGCTAAAATAATTCCTACAACGCCTAAAATGAGAAAGAGAAAAATAATAGTAAGAGGGACACCAGCAATAAAAAACAGCCCCCCCCATGTTGCACTTATTAAAACTGTTTGTCCAATATCAGGCTGCAAAACCAGAAGCACACAACAAATGGCATAAAGTAGAATCGCTAACGTATAACCCAGAATGCCCCTCTTGCGTATCTGTTCCGAAAAAAGCCAAGCGGACATAACCACAAAAGCTGGCTTCATAAACTCTGAAGCCTGTACAGAAAAACCAAATAGTAGAATCCACCTCCGTGCTCCCTTTAATTCTGGACCCCAAAATAAGGTTGCAACCATAAGAGCAAGCGTTACAATGAGCAAAAGAGCACATAAACGACGAATATTAGAAAGCGAAAAAAAGGAAATGGTAACCATCGTAAAAAATGCTGAAATGCTAAAAATGATATGCCACCGAACAAAATAAAAACTATCAGCAATTCCGATTTTTTTTGCAATAATAGGGCTGGCAGCAAAAGACAGCATAATGCCAATTCCCATTAAAATTAAACAAGCTGCAAAGATAGAGCGATCAATCGTCCACCACCAATTAGCAATTGGATCTCTATCTGCACGCGTCACCATGGTATCCACCTTATCCATTTTATAAATTATCTCAAAGTAATATGGTTCCCCAGCCTGTTTAACAAACACTTTAAAAACTAAATTACACAAAAAAAGATTCTGGAGTCTTAACGCAAAAATATTTTTTTATAACTGATGCTTTTTTATTGTAACTGCATCACAAAAGAGACAAATGCTTCGCCTCGCATTTCATAATTTTTAAATTGGTCATAACTTGCACAAGCAGGTGACAAAAGAACCGTCACCTCTTTTTCCTTACAACCCATTGCGTCAACAGCTGCTTCACGCACCGCATTTTTCAAAGTTAAGCTCATAGAAAAGGGAAAAGCAGATCCAATAGTGCGAGCAAATTCTTCCGCCGCGCTCCCAATCAAATAAGCTTTACGAATTTTAGGAAAAAATTCTCTAAGAGACTCTATCCCTCCCTTTTTTGCCTGTCCTCCAACAATCCAAAAAATATCATTAAAGGTGGAAAGCGCAGGAGCTGTTGCATCTGCATTAGTAGCCTTGCTGTCATTGATAAACAAAACCGCCCCCATTTTACGCACCTGCTGCATACGATGATCCAACCCTTTATAACTTGCCAAATGCTTGTTCACAGAAGGATCGGTTATTTTTAAAGCCTGCAATGTTGCTAATGCCATAAGGGCATTTTGCGCATTATGACTCCCACGTAACCCCGCCATAGGAGCAAGATCTGCAAGCATATGACTCTGTCCTTGACGAACAGAAAAGAGCTTGGTCCCATCTGCATAAAAACCATTTTCAACAAAATGATCCTTGGAAATTGCCTCAATTTGCTTCCCATCATGAAGTAACTGTTGATATAAAACCCGACAAGCTGCATCATCAACTGAAATGAAAGCCTGAGAAGCCTGAGCAATCAGATGCCTTTTGGTTTGCACATAACAGGCAAAACTCCCATGTCGATCAATATGATCAGGTGTTAAATTCAATAAAAGTCCAATGGTCGGCTGAAGAGAGGGAGTAAGATCAATTTGAAATGATGAACATTCAATCACATAGATACGTTTTTTAACAAATGGCTTAAGCGTCAATATTGCTTTTCCGATATTTCCCCCCATCTGCACATCATAGCCCATTTTTTCCAACAAATGCGCAAGTAAAGCCGTTGTGGTTGACTTGCCATTCGTCCCCGTAATCGCAATGAAAGGAACATCTTGGTCACACAAACCATAATGTTGTAAAAAATGCTGGCGCGCACGAACAAATAATTCAATATCACCGATAATTTCTATATTTTTTTTTCGTGCTTTTTCAACAATCCAATGGGGCTGAGGATAACTTAAAGGAACTCCAGGAGCTACAATCAATGCAACAAATTCTGACCAATCTTCATAACGGAGATCTCGTGTTGGAATATTGTGCCGAAAAGCCATTTGCACGCTTGAAGAACTATCATCCCACGCCACCACTTCTGCGCCACCGCACATCAATGCTTGTGCCGTTGCTAGTCCAGACTGTCCCAATCCAAACAGAGCAACTTTTTGACCTTTATAACACGTAACAGAAATCACATTCTCACCGCAATTTAAGTGTTGAAAGACCTATGAGAGCGAGAACAATCGAAATAATCCAAAAGCGTATCACGACTTGGCTTTCAGTCCAGCCTTTTTTCTCAAAATGATGATGTATCGGTGCCATAAGAAACACGCGTTTTCTTGTTAATTTGAAATAACCAACCTGAATAACGACTGAAAAAGCTTCCACAACAAAAAGCCCACCAATAAGAACCAAAACAATTTCGTGTTTCGTAGCAACAGCAACAGTCCCTAAGAGTCCTCCAAGAGCCAATGAACCAGTATCTCCCATAAAAATAGCTGCAGGTGGTGCATTAAACCATAAAAAACCAAGCCCTGCCCCAACAACAGCTCCCAATAAAACAGCCAATTCACCTGTTCCCGATACATAATGGATTTGGAGATAATCAGCAAAATTCATATTACCAGAAAGATAAGCAATCAGAGCAAAAGATAAAGCTGCAACCATCACAGGAACAATAGCAAGCCCATCGAGTCCATCCGTTAAATTAACCGCATTACCCGTCGCAACAATGACGAAAGCAGAAAAAGGAATAAAAAACCAGCCCAAATTGATAAGATAATCTTTTAAAAAAGGCAAAGCTAATCCAGATGAGCCAATTTTCAAGATGGCAAAAGCCGCAATTGCCGCAACAAAAAACTCCAAGCTTAATCGTGCTTTCCCAGAAAATCCTTTGTCTGTTTGTTTTGTGACCTTAAGATAATCGTCATAAAATCCAATTCCCCCAAAAGAAAGCATAACCAATAGCGATACCCAAAAATAAATATTCGATAAATTACCCCATAAAAATGCCGATACCACAATGCCGATTAAAATCATCAATCCACCCATTGTAGGTGTTCCAGCCTTTTTAAAATGTGTTTGAGGACCATCAGCACGAATCGGTTGCCCCTTACCCTGCCGCAATTTAAGAGAAGCAATGATGCTAGGTCCAAACAAAAAGACGATAAGCCCCGAAGTAAGCATAGCCGCTATCGTGCGAAAAGTAATATAACGAAATACATTCACACCTGGAAGCCAATCACTAAACGAAGAAAAAAATAGCATCATGGAATAAAAAAACCTCTTAAAACTATGAAGAAACCGCTTTATAGCGATCAAGCAATGCAGTCACAATATTTGATGAACAAAGGCTATTGGATGATTTAACCATAAGCAGATCCCCAGAAGAAATTTCTGCTAAAAGAAGCGATAAAATTTTCTCAATATTTTCAGCATAATGAACCTTAACACCAGCAGACAAATCACTGACTAAAGATTTCATCGCCTCACCAAATAGAAAAACCGGATTAGCACCAGAAAGACGTATTGGTTTTATTAAATCACGATGAAGCTTTTCACTATACTCCCCTAACTCTAGCATATCTCCTAAAATAGCAATTCGCCGCCCCCCTTTCCCTACAGGCCCTGTAGCAAGAAGCTCAAGTGCAGCACGCATAGAAGCAGGATTTGCATTATAGCTTTCATCAATGAGATAAAATTCACCCCCATTTGATAAAGACAGTCGATAACGAACACCTCGCCCCTTTTGAGAAGAAAAATGGCGAAAAGAAAGCAAAACAGGCTCTAGCTCAACCCCCATAGCATCACAAGCAGCAATAACCCCTAAACTATTTTGCACAATATGGCGCCCAGGAGCACCAATTTGGACCTCCCTATCCCGCCCCCCCATACGCACAATCATAGAAGAACTATCGGTTAGAAGACGTATATCATGCGCTTGATAATCAGCATCTTTAGTCTCACCAAAGCTTAAGATCTTTTTTACACCGCATTTCTTTGCTTTTTGAACGAGATAAGAAAAAAAATCACTATCCGCATTTAAAATGGCAATGCCTTCCTCATCCAATCCTTCAAAAATTTCAGCTTTTGCCTTTGCTATTTCTTCAAGATCCTTGAAAAAACCCATATGTCCTGCACAAATATGCGTAATGAGAGCAACATGCGGACAAACCAGTTTGACCAGAGGGCGAATTTCATCTCTGTGATTCATGCCAATTTCAAAGATACCATAATCACTCTCCACAGGCATCCGCGCTAAAGTGAGTGGAACCCCCCAGCAATTGTTTAAAGAAGCGAGATTCGCATGAACATTCCCAGCCGTTGCAAGTGCTTGTTTCAAAGCTTCTTTTGTCGTTGTTTTTCCCACTGATCCTGTTATCGCGATAATCTTAGCTCTTGAACGTTTGCGTGCAGCTTGTGCAAGTTGTTCTAAGGCTTGCAAAACATCAGGAACGACAATGAGTGGAGCCGATATCTTTTTCATATCCCTCAAACGGTGTTCCGCAACGATAAGAACGCCTGCACCTCGTTCATAAGCTTGCGCAGCAAAATCATGACCATCAAGATGATGCCCCTTAATGCAGAAAAAAACATCCCCTTCCGCAAGAGTACGGCTATCAATGGAAACCCCAGAAAAAGTTTCTGGCATGCTTCCCATTACAACACCATTAATTGCAGCAACAAGTGCTTGCTTATCCCATAAAGCTGTCATTTCTTTCGGTCCTCTAAAGCTTCTATCGCTTTCAGACGATCTGAAAAAGGATAAGTTGTCTGCCCTATAATTTGGCCATCCTCATGACCTTTTCCAGCAATGATTAATGTGTCACCAACTTTCAAAAGCTCCACCGCGTAAGAAATAGCCTCACCACGATCTGCTATTTCTATTGCTGTTGGCACCGCCTGTAAAATATCCTTGCGTATTTTTTCTGGCATTTCTGTGCGAGGATTATCATCCGTTACAATAACAATGTCCGCTTTATCCGCCGCAATTTTTCCCATCAAAGGTCTTTTTCCTTGATCACGATCTCCTCCACAACCAAAAACAACGATCAAGCGCCCTTGCGTAAAGGGACGAACAGAAAGCAAAACCTGCTCCAAAGCTTCTGGTTTATGGGCATAATCAATGTAAACAAGCGCATTATTTTCTGTCTTTCCCACAAACTCTAACCGCCCAGGTGCTCCCTGCAAAGTTTCAAGCGCAGAAAAAACCTTACGAGGTGAAACGCCCGTTGCAATTGCTAACCCCGCTGCCATAAGCGCATTGGCGACCTGAAAATCTCCAGCTAAAGGCAAATCAAATGTATAAATATTGTTTTCCACACGACACTCAATACACTGTTTTGAGCGTTGATGTTCGACACGATTAATCGTGATAAATTGCCCCTTACGACCAATTGTCAAGACACGGCGGCGCGCTTGTGTAACAACATCAATAACCTTTTGTGAATAAACATCATCAGCAAAAATCAAAGCAGGAGCAGATACAGGCAAAAGTGTATCAAACAACCTCATTTTAGCCCGCAAATAATCCTCTACCCCCGTGTGATAATCCATGTGATCTCGCCCTAAATTGGTAAAGGCACCAGCCGTTAAACGGACTCCATCAAGTCGTCCTTGGTCAAGCCCATGCGAAGAAGCTTCAAGAGCTGCATGAGTCACACCTTCATGAGAAATTTCATAAAGAAGACGGTGCAAGACGACCGGATCAGGTGTTGTGAGAGAACCATAAACATTCCGTTTAGGAGAAACAACACCAACCGTTCCTATACTCGCAGCACAAAATCCAGCATAAGTCCAAATTTGCCGAAGAAAAGAGACAACAGATGTTTTACCACTTGTACCAGTCACAGCAACGACCGTTTCAGGCTGAGAACCGTAAAAACGTGCAGCTGCCAACGCTAAACTATGACGAACATTAGAAACACGTAAAATGGGAACAGATAAATCCTCAAGAACAGCATGATAATCTGTAACGATTGCTCGTGCGCCACGCTTTATCGCATCATCTATATAGTGCCTTCCATCACTTTTTTTTCCTTGAACAGCGACAAAAACATAGCCTGGCAAAACTTGCCGAGAATCCACACTTATTCCTGTTATTTCTATTGAAGAAAGACTTTCATCTTCAACACATTCTGTAAAAACTGTTCCCAACAACATGATAACGCACCTTTATATTCATTTTACCGTTGTTTAACGAAACTTGAATTGCTCTTTTTACTTAAAAGAGGCTCATATTCTTTTTTAAAATCGGGTTTTACACCAAGAAAACTAGCTGTGCGACGAACAATATTAGCAAGCATTGGTCCAGCATTCATTCCCGCTGTTGCTGAACGCTGTCCCTCCTCTGGCTTTGGTTCATCGATAATTGTTAAAACAACATAAGCAGGATCTTCAATAGGAAAAGCAGCAAGAAAACTATTGAAATTTTTTGTTTTAGAATATTTTCCATTTTCAACTTTTTCAGCTGTTCCTGTCTTACCACCTACACGATAGCCTTCTACTTTTGCATTACGTCCAGAACCAATATCACTATTTAATTGATAAAGGTAACGCATATTTTGACTTGTTTTAGCCTGCAAAACCCGTTTTGCATGGTGCAGAGTTTGTTCTTTTGTCCGTTTTAAAAATGTCGGAGCAATTAACCAACCACCATTCATTAAAGCAGCAGCCCCAACAGCTGTTTGCAAGGGTGTTGTTGCCATACCATGCCCAAAAGAAATCGTCATAGAATGTATATCCTTCCAATGATGTGGCACAATAGGGTGGGCAACTTCAGGCAACTCTGTTGTGAGACGATCCAGTAATCCAAGTTTTTGTAAAAAACCACGATGTTTATCAATCCCTATCGCCAATGCCTCTTTAGCAGAACCAATATTAGAAGAATAAATAAAAACCTCCCATAACGTTAAGGGTCGATTTTTTCCATGAAAATCATGAATAGTATACCCACTACTTGCTTTTATTGGCTTTGAAGCATCAATAATACTGTTTAAATGAAAAATATTGGAATCAAGTGCCATGGCGGTCGTAAAACTTTTAATAATTGATCCCATTTCAAAAGCTCCTGCCGTCATCCGATTGAGACGATCACTTTTTAAAGCTTCGATAGGATTTCCAGGATCAAAATCTGGTAGTGATGCCAAAGCCAAAACTTCCCCCGTATGTATATTTAAAATAACAGCTCCTGCAGCAATTGCCTTATAACGCTTCATAGCCTGAATAAGTTCATCATGAACAATTGCCTGAACACGCACATCAATCGAAAGCTGAACTTGTTTTAACGATTCTTCCATGGCAAGACCAGCGGCACGCAAAGCACTCAACCCCGCATCATCAATATATTTTTCCATACCTGCAATGCCCTGATTATCAACATTCACCATACCGAGAATATGGGAAGTTACAGGTCCATCAGGATAAAAACGACGAATTTCAGTCCGAAAACCAATTCCTGGTATACCAAGAGCCATAATTTGCGTCTTCTGCATTGGTGTTAACCCCCGCTGTATCCAAGAAAAACTAGATTTTCTTTTTAAACGCTTATAGGTTTCCTGCCAATTAAGATCAGGCAAAACTGTTGAGAGCAATTCAATTGTTTCATCCACATCAATAATACGTCGTGGCTCAGCAAAAAGTGAATAAGTTTTAATATCTGTTGCCAATAAACGACCATTACGATCAACGATATCAGGCCGTGCCATCAATTGAAGAACTCCAGGCCCTTTTGCTTCTTCAATCTGTCCACCTTCCAACCCATAAGAAATAAGGCAAGCCCCCATGATGCCATATAAAATTAAAAAGCAGAACAACGAAAAAAGCAAACGTGGACGACTAGAATAGGGACGACGAACAGAAACATTATGATTATTCAACGAATTCTTTAAGCGCTTTTTCTTCTGTGAGAATAAAAAAGTCGATTTCATTACTGCGCGCCTTTTTGGACAACACTATTGATCTGAGAAACCCGATTATTTGTCAAAATATCTTGATTATCTTCCAAGATATTTTGTTTAATCACTTCTTCAATTTGATCATGTACCCGTACCGGAATGTCTTTAAACTCCACGATTTGACGCGGCTGTATAACCTCTAACCCAAGTTCTTTCTGATAACGTTTCGCAAGTTTTTGCATGCGTGAAGGCCTTATCATCACAGCCCACTCAGCATGAAGCAAACTTACCGTATTTTTTGCTGCAGCAATTTCATGCTCAAGATGAAGAACTTCGTTCATTCGCTTTTGAACATCATATTTTACCTTATAAGTAAGTCCTGCCATACAAATCATAATCAACACTAAAATCATATCAAATGTACGAAAAACTGTCATTTTTTGCTGCCTTCAAAACTGGCAATCTCTGCTAAACCAAATAATTTCATATCTGCTGCAAGAGCCTCTGCTTCAGTCCGTACACCAATACGCAACCTCGCAGAACGTGAACGAGGATTTTTCTGTAACTCCTCTTTAGTTGCCGTGATCCCACCTCGAAACAAAGGAAAAAATGTCGCTGGAGCAGCCTTTATTTCTGGCAGATAGCGTGATCTCATACATTCTCCAGAACGAGCCGAAAAAAATCTTTTGACCATACGATCTTCAAGAGAATGAAAACTGACAACCCCCAAACGGCCTCCAGCTTTTAAAACGCGTTCAGCAGCAAATAAACCACATGCCAATTCACCAATTTCATCATTAACATAGATACGAAGAGCCTGAAATACACGTGTTGCCGGATGAATACGATCTCCCAGCTTACGTCCTATCAACGTTTCGATAGCATACGCCAAATCACCTGTACGCAAAAAAGGCTGCACAACACGACGCTTTTCAATCATCCGTGCAATTCGCCCCGCATAACGCTCTTCCCCTAATATCTTAAAAATACGTGCCAAATCCCTTGCTTTTAAATGATTGATAACATCGCTGGCTGTAAAACCAGTCTGAGCCATTCGCATATCCAATGGACCATCTTTTTGAAAAGAAAAACCTCTTTCTGCTTCATCAAGCTGCATTGAAGAGACACCAATATCCAAAATAACTGCATCCACCTTCTCTTCAACGACACGATCAAGCTGTGAAAACGCCATATGGACCAAACGAAGGCGTGGAAAAAATTCTTCAACAAGCGATTGTCCTGCACTGATAGCATGAGGATCACGATCAAGAGCAATCACCTGTGCTCCTGCCTTTAATAAAGCGCGCGTATACCCACCAGCACCAAAGGTGCCATCAATCACTTTTGCTCCAACCAATGGCATAAGCCCAGCCAAAACTGGCTGTAACAACACTGGAATATGGCGTTCAGCTCTTTGATCCTGCTTTATCAAAATAATCCGTCTTGAAGTTATGCTGTCTTAAATCAACAGCTCTCTCATGGCAACTGATCTTAGAATAACCTGACCTTCAACTTTCACATTAATCACAATGAACGAAAAAACTAAAGTTATCCCAAAACAGATCCTAACGCATTATACTTAAAGAAATGTTATAATTTTTTTAAACACCCTTTGCTCAAGTGTCCATTTCAAACACATAGACTCCATAAAAGACCATATATAATTGATCTTATAAAATATCGCCTATCATCATGAAATATCAGTCGGCCTATAAGCCGGGTTCTGTAGAGTAAAGCTTACACTTTACATGGCAACCATTCATCTGGGACGGATGTTACCATCCGCCTCGTGCAACCTACCCGAATGACTCGCCCGGAAATCGGCTGCAAATTAAATTTTGCACGTCATTTCTATTTGGTCTTGCTCCCGGTGGGGTTTACCTTGCCACATTCATTACTGAATGCGCGGTGGGCTCTTACTCCACCCTTTCACCCTTACCTATAAAAATAGGCGGTTTACTTTCTGTGGCACTTTCCCTAGGGTCACCCCTGCCGGGTGTTACCCGGCACCGTCTTTCCATGGAGCCCGGACTTTCCTCACCTGCCGTATTTCAGTATCAGACAAGCGCGGCTGCCCAGCCGACTGACATACTGATTTATAAAACATTTTCTGCTCCGTGAAAATAGCATCTTAAAATATTTTATGACAAACCTCTCTCAACAGATGTTTTTATTTTAATGAAGCCAGATAAGTCTTTACTTTTGCGCAATATTTCGCTGAAATGGAATTCATTTTTTTTGCAGCATGACCTGCGTTATATTTAAGGATTGTACCACACGTACTTCCACCACTGAGTTTATAGGCCCTTGCCAAATAACGCATACCATATTCAAGATTGGTCGCAGGATCGTACAAATCCTGTACAGAACCACTAAAGCCCAACCCTCGTGCCGTAGAGGGTTTAATTTGCATCAAACCTATTTCGCCAGCAGCCCCCTTTATACCTGCCTTATAATTACTTTCAACTTTTACAACAGCATGTGCTAAATTAACGGGAACATTATATTTATTCGCAAGTTTCTGAATAAGAAACTCATAAGGACGAGCAGAAATCTTAGAAGCAACAATCACTGAGGTTTCTCCTGATTCCGCAACATTTAAGACACTATGAGTCCAACTTATATCAAATACAAAAAATACAGCACATGCTGTATTTAACAAGATTTTCAAAAATTGCATTTTCTTTCTCTTCACTCAAACATTCTCAAATTCTAGCCGCAAGTAATTTGCAAATGTATTATACAAAAAAGAAAGCAAAAGAACGTCTTTAAAAAGGAAATAGTAAGACAATTTCAAGCTAAAATTATGAAATAAAAGAATATATCTTTATGCACAAGTCTCAGATTTCTCTATATCATAAAATAAAAAAATAAAAAGACTATAATCAATCTTATAGCGTATCAAATAAAATGATATAATCTATAACTTGCGGCTATCTCTGTTGTATCAATCAATTTTTATATTAAAAAATAGCATCTGAACTAGATGTAATATTTTTTACATAAGATTATTAATTTTTTTATTGAGATCAATCCCTCAAAGAAAGAGAGACAAGAGCATCTTTTTACCGAAGATGCTCGATATCAAAAAAGGTTCACAAAAAATATAAACCGTTATCAACGCTTCTCTCTGATTAATAAACACCCACTGCACTCTTTATGTCCGATAAAACCTCAAAAAATCACAAAACAAATCCCCCCATCATTGCGCATAAAAAATTCATAAATATACTAAAACCATCATACTCTTTACCAATTCAAAATATTGGAACAGACTTTTAGCTCTCAAGATGTCTCAAAGAAGCTTTTTAATTCCTTTTTAAAAGAGTTTTTATCCACACAAGCCTCTACTTGTGGTATACAAGAAACTGATTTTAATTTTTTCACCATGGATAAATTTAAAATGAGAGGATTTTACAATTCTTAAGATTCTCATTCAATATAAAATGATAAATTATCATTATAAAACAATATACTAAAAAATTTATATCCGTTTTTATCCCTACAACAAAGCTTAACAATTACTTGTGTCTATTTTTTTTGAAAAATGTTAGAAAACTCAATACCCCCAAAGCCTTTTTAAATAAAAATAGACCTCTCATCTTCATTCAAATATTTTCTCTTTGTCACAGACTATCATCTTATCAGTCTTGCACCTCATTTTCAGAAATCACACAAGTGGATAAATATCCTAAAATCCGTAGAACAAAAAAAGCTTAAATCCTTTAAAAAATTTTATTTTCTCATATCAAATAAAAAAATAACCGGCATATAAAATGCAGTTAACGTGTTTTATTATAGTCAATACTGCTTTTGTCATTGTAGCGATTGATAATGCAATTAACTTGGACCAATACCCTTGATAGACTTTCTATCACTCCTGTAATGATTGCAACATTACCCTTATACTCCAATTGCTTACCTTTTGAGAGATAAATTCTGTTAATACCTTACAAATTGATCATCTCCTCGCACTTTTCAAAATTTCAAGAGAAGCTCTTTCTCCTTAAAATAAAACCCAAAAGCGCGATTAAAAAAATAGCTAAAAATAAGCATTAGCAACGGAAGGACGAGAAATCGCTTTCGAGAGAGCCATAGCAACAGTTTCACCAGATTTTTGAGCCTGCTCACGACTCTGACCACTTTTAGAAGCAAGCGCAATTACATCACGACGCAGCTGCGCAATAAACAACTCTTGCTGTTGAGGGGTCATTTTAGAAAGATGCTTGATAATATCTGGAAAAGATACGGATAATCTCTCTAATAACTCCTCCTCTGTTACATCAAGCTGCTGAGAAGAAAAAGAAGAGCGACCGGGAAAAAACTGATAAACAACACCACTTCGAGAAGCAAAAAAGACAGCGCCAAAAATAAAAAATACGAATAAAATAAAAATAATACGATGCGAAAAAGATCCCATTATCTCTTACCTAAAGACCACAGAATACAAACATAGATTCCTTTTATGATTCCCCTTATAGCATTCAACAATGCCTCAATAAAGAAAAATCAAATTATTAAAAATGAATACGCTAACACTATCCGCCCAATAAGACTCGCCCCTCTATGTATTTAGGTACTATAGGCGAAACAATAACAAATTTTACACCTCCCCCTAATAACACCTTACATTTCCTAAAATAATTACAAAAAGCCTGACTGAGGATTTCCTCAGTCAGGCCAGACAATCTAGGGGATCCACGCGGGGGGGGGGGAGGAGGTTCCCCGATTGTCCTCTTACATCAACCACTAAGATAGCTGATGCAATATTTTTGCTATGGAATAAAATTCTTTAAACAACAAGAAATTCTTATCATCTTCTACGCAAAAAAACATAAAAGAATTATAAATTATTTAAAAATGTTTAAATTTAGGCAAAAAAAGTTCAAAATGACCCAATTTGAAGCAATTTTATTTCAAGAAGCATCAATTAGAATCTACGATCATTATAACTTTTAAATAGTTTCTTTCATAACTCTGATGATCATATTAAAAAACAGTAATTTCTACGTATCCACCCTATAAAAATCAAACTACGTAAAAGTAGAATCACTTTTCCAACAGCAATCACCACAAAAAGAAAAACGTAGATTTTTAAAATCTTACACAAATAACCGTAAAAAATGGAAAATATCTTCTTGCAAGAAAGCTATGAATTATTTAAATTAAAACAATAAATTAGAGAAAATAAAATCTTATCTACCTTTATAAAAAATTTCTGTAAATGATCATTAAAATATTGTTACATCCCTCATGTAACAATCAATGAGAAACTTAAACAGCTTAATCTTATGAGAAAATGAGAACTCTGAAGATATTTGTTTCGAATCACGCCCCATCGTCATTCCAAATAACGATAGACCATTTTACAATAACCAACAGTCTCTAACGCATTTTAACATAACAAACCGAAATCAATGCAGACATTTTCTCTTAATCTCTATCATTTAAATGATCCCGTAAAATAATACACACAGTAGTTTCTATGCTCAAAAATTTTTATAATCTGTTCTTCTAACGTAAACAATTCATTGATTTACAATCATAACTCATCATTTTACAATTTACATGAGAAACCTCAAGAACGTAAGATTCCCTTATTTTCAATCTTCGTCTATTGAATTAATGAATAGCCATACTATCGCACATCACAAACAAGAAGAAGCATATGGATAAAAAACATAAAACGATGATGCCGGCTTACAACTTTTACTTAAACTAAAGACGATGGTGCCCTCTCAATTTTACGCTATACCCACGGACTGCGTCATAAGATGAGCGGCAAACATAAAAAGAAAGAAAATACTTTTGGCAAAAACAATGAACTTATTTAATAACCTTCATAACTTCTCATGATAAAGAGATACGAAACTTTAGTGTAATATCACACTTTTCTTTCTTACTTTCAGCCACAGACTATCCCTAGATCATCGCCGATCTTATTTTTATGAATATAATGCATTGTCTTACCCTTTTACTTTTTCGTCTTTTTAGAGCATCTTTTTGCACCCCTCACTAAAAGTTCCAACGTACTCCTTATCTAAAAACCTGTTTTAAAGAGATATTTTAAGATCTATTGGGCACCACCATCTTTGACATTTATGAAGGTATGAGCCTTCACTATGATTATATTGTGCGGCATTATATCATATTGCAGCCGCCCTCACATTTAGAAGATGTATTTTCTTTTACAAACGGTATCATTAAGATAAATACCTTCTTTTGTAGCAGACAAACAGACTCTTTCGGATTCTGAAACAGGAAATTTGAAATGAAACAACATTCCTGTATTTAAACCTCTTATTGAGTCTAAAAAAATCAATGATCTTTTAAAATCAATATATTGGCTAATAACATAAATATGATATCAAGAACACCTTAAATAATGATCCTCATAGGCTTAACTCTATAGAAGGTGCTTCATTATACAGCCTACACGCCGCTATAAAACACCAATACTTCCATATAAAAACATAATACAAATGTAAAAAACAATAGCTCATCAATGATTGAATAAAGTTTTATCTCTACGCTATTCCTTGAGAAAAATCAGAGTATAAAGCACGTTAACAAACGCGATTTATGTAAAATCTACTTGTTTATCTTTGATATCGTCAACCAATAAACGCGGATCATGAGCAAGCCAAAGCGTAGCAATCCCCTCCTCACTGTTTTCATTTTGTATAGGAGTAAGACAAACCGTTTGTTCTAGAACAAGTCCCGCATTTTTAAGCCATTGTTCTATTTGTAAAGCCGAAAATCCAAAACGCATATGCACTTGATCAGAATATGAAGACTCAATTTCATGATAACCAAAATCCACAATCAATAAACGGCCATGAGGACGCAAAACACTTGATATCTCATGAAGGAATATTTCAGGATTTTCAAGAAAATGTAAAACCCAATGAAGAATAACTAAATCAAAAGTTGTATCTCCAACAGACAAGTGAAAAACACTGCTATCAAGCACAACTTGAACCGCATGCGTATAAAGATTAGAAAACAATTTTAAGATAGAGTCTCCACCTCTTCCAATATTCAGCATCGTCTGAAATGGTTTATCGCCAATGATTTCAAGTAAAGAGTTTTCTACACCATGATCTGCCATATAGGATGACCGTAATACATCCCGTTGCAACGCATTTTTTAAGAAATGCTTCTTCCTCGTTTTTTGACGCTGCTTTTTAACATCCTTCAAACGTTTTAAATCATGCGCTAACAACACATCATTCTTTGGCAAAGCCGAAAGAATACCCATCACAATGTCTTTACCCCAAAAATCATGACAAAGCTTAAAATAAAGGCTATCCCCCTTCTGATAACGCTCAATCAATCGTGCTTCGTACAATAAACGTAAATATCGTGATATACACGCTTGCGACTGATCAAGAATAAAAATAAAATCAGGAATTGTTAAATCTTCATGATGTAAGAGCCTAAGAACACGTAAATGGCTTACTTCTGCGACCGCTTTCAGCAGCACAATCATTGCATCTAAACTTGCACTTTTTTTCATAATTATCCCCTAAACATTCCTATAAACATTTGTTTATAGGAAAAAAAGTCAAGCATACAACGCATATTCTCATCTATTTTGTTCTCTCTATTTTATCATACTATGAAAAAAATAGGCTAATGTAAAAAACGAACAGATCTTATCTCCCTGCTTCTCGTTATAATGAGAATACATTGATTTATAATAATAATTCATTTTTAACTTGAATAAAAAACCGGAATACCGTAGATTTTCCTCATTTCAAATCTATTCATGATAAATCAATCCAAATCATTCTCTTAAAGCTCATAAACGGAGGGGATAGATGGATAAAAATACCTTTTATGCCCACCTCAAAACAAGAACTGCATACTATTGAGAAAAAATAACATGATAATGCCAGCTTGCATTTTTATTAAGTAAAGATGATAATGCTCGATGACCAAGGCATTTGTAGAAGTAATACTATACGCTTCATCCCCTCCTTTTCATTGCAGTTTTACAAAAAATAACCGGTTATATATCATGAGTAAAATAACCCTATTTAGGTCATAATTTCATAAAGTGTCTCTTACTCTTTTCAATGAATAAAAACTCCCACAGAGTACACACACACTTTATTTATGAAATAACAAACGCAATAAAATACACTATTATTCTAACAAAGTTGCGATAAGATAAAAAATTCTAGCGTGTAAGAGGTTTATAATTTGCATGCTTAGGATTAAGAGATTCCGCCCCAAGACGACGAACTTTATCAGCCTCATATTCAGCAAAATTACCTTCAAACCATTCTACATGACCATCACCTTCAAAGGCTAAAATATGTGTTGCCAATCGATCAAGAAACATACGATCATGCGATATGATAACTGCACAACCAGCGAAATTTTCCAATGCATCTTCCAATGCACCCAATGTTTCAGTATCAAGATCATTTGTCGGTTCATCAAGAAGAAGCACATTCCCCCCCTCTTTTAGAAGTTTCGCCAAATGTACGCGATTGCGCTGCCCTCCTGATAAATTTGCCACCTTCTGCTGCTGATCTGCCCCCTTGAAATTAAATGCCCCGCAATAAGCGCGGCTATTCATCTCATATTTGCCTAATTTAATAATGTCATTTCCACCAGAAATTTCCTCCCAAACAGTTTTATCCCCCACCAAGGAATCACGACTCTGATCCACATAACTCATGTGAACTGTTTCACCGATACGTATCTGACCTGAATCGGGCTTTTCCTGTCCCGTCAACATTTTAAACAAGGTCGACTTTCCCATACCATTGGCCCCAATAACGCCTACAATGCCACCAGCAGGAAGTTTAAAAGAAAGAGAATCAATCAATACACGTTCACCATAAGCTTTAGAGAGATTATCAACCTCAATAACAACTTGTCCTAATCTTTCTCCAATAGGAATAATGATTTGCGCCTCTCCAGGACGGCGCTCACGTGCTGATTGAACCAACTCATCATAAGCCTTAATCCGAGCTTTTGACTTTGCTTGTCGCCCTTTTGGACTAGAAGCAATCCATTCTTGCTCACGTGATAAAGCACGTTGACGCGCTGCCTCTTCACGGCCTTCCTGAGCCAAACGCTTGGCTTTAGCCCCCAAATAAGCAGAATAGTTCCCCTCATAAGGAATACCTCTACCGCGATCTAATTCTAAAATCCAACCCGTTACATTGTCGAGAAAATAACGATCATGGGTTATCAAAAGCACAGCCCCAGGATATTCACGTAGATGCCTCTCAAGCCAAGCCGTCGTTTCAGCATCTAAATGGTTTGTCGGTTCATCCAAAAGTAATAAATCAGGTTTTGACAAAAGCAATTTACAAAGTGCAACACGCCGCTTCTCACCACCCGAAAGTTTTGTTACATCCCCATCGGCTGGCGGACAGCCAAGAGCAGCCATAGCCATTTCCACTTGACTTTCTAAATCCCAAAGATTCTGACTGTCAATAATGTCCTGAAGCTGTGCGCTTTCATCAGCCGTTTCCTCGCTATAATTCATCATCAATTCGTTATAACGCTCAAGAACTTCCTGTTTATCTGCAACACCTTCCATCACATTACCACGTACATCTTTGCTCGCATCAAGCAAAGGTTCTTGTGGTAGATAACCACAGCGTGCTCCTTCAGAAATCCATGCTTCTCCGGTATATTCCTTATCTAGCCCAGCCATAATACGTAAAATAGTTGACTTCCCTGCACCATTCGGCCCTAAAATACCGATCTTCGCATCTGGATAAAAAGACAAATGAATATTTTCTAGAACTTTTTTATTGCCGTAAGACTTGTTAAGCCCAGCCATATGATAGATAAATTGACGTGCCATAAATTTCTCTTTATATTATGCGATATTAAAGATTAGGATTTTGAAAAAACTGCTTTTGCTTTTTGAAACTGTACAGTAAATAGCACTTACGTCGTATCAAAAGCTTTCGCTTTATATTGGTACATTTTTTCTAATCTCACAAGCCCCAGTATGGTCCTGAATGCAAAAAAACATCCCCCTAAAGAGCAAAAAGCAAATCTTTTTAGCTGTACCTGAAACCTGTTATCAAACATTGCCTCTCTTTTCCATACCAGATATAACATTGTATTTTTATCGTATTAAACCGACTTATCAATGTAATATGATACCACAAAGAAAAGCAATTCTCTATGCGCCTTCTTTTCTCGCTTTATGGGCTTTATATTACGCAGTAAAAAATCCTTCTCTTTTTTCATCGATTTTTTGCTACGGAAAGCAATGGACTTCACCCCTTGCCTTGATATGGCTTAAATTACGTTTACAAAACGACCGCCGCCTTATGGGATCTGACGTCCCAAGCCCAATGATCATGAAAGCTTTGCATCAACACGTAGCAACAAATGACTACAGCGCACTTCCCATTGGTACGTGGTTACAATTCGTAAAAAACTATAAAACCAATTGTAAAAACTTATCCATCCCCCTCTTTTGGCTTGATAATTATAAAAATAATATCAATATCCAGCACATCATTTCAAAACTTCAAGACGACATATAGCTTTTTAAAAATACGATAAAAGCTCATCTCGTATAGGAATATATTTATGGAAAAAAAAGCCTTAATCGTCATTGATGTTCAAAATGACTTCTTACTAGGTGGAGCACTTGCCGTACCTCAAGGTGATGCTATTTTACCCGCCGTCAATAATCTCATAAATCATTTTGACCACGTTATCTTAACCCAAGACTGGCATCCCAAAAACCATTGCAGCTTTGCTTCCTGTTATCCTGAAAAAAAGCCCTATGATACAGTCATTCTTGACTATGGTCCTCAAATACTTTGGCCTGATCATTGCATACGAGGAACACAAGGAGCAGAATTCCATCCATCTCTTAGAGTAGAAAAGGCACAACTTATCCTTAGAAAAGGCTATAATCAAAAAATGGATAGCTATTCTGCTTTTCTTGAAAATGATCAAAAAACACCAACAGGTTTACATGTTTATCTCAAAGAACATGGTTTTACCAAGCTCATTATGTGTGGCTTAGCAACTGATTTTTGTGTCGGATTCTCTGCTCTTCACGCCATACAATACGGTTTTAAAGTCAGTGTTTCATTAAATGCTTGTGCTGGTATTGATGTAAACGGATCACTAAACACTATGCTTAAAACTATGAACGAAGCAGGGATAGAACTGTTAATGCTCTCCTAAAATATTCTTTTCTCATCTACCATTATAACATTCTGATTTATAATGAATAAATTTTTTTACCTATTTAAGTAAGGAACGAAAATATCGTAAAATTCTCTCATTTCAACCCTATTTCAACACCATTCTCTTAAAACATCACAAATAGGATTGATGTATGAATAAAAATCTTGCAAAAAAAACAGCCAAAAGGCTTCTTATGAATCATTAAATGCAAGAGCAGTTATGATACTGAAAGCTGGTAAAAAGTATAGCGTAAACTTGCACCTTATATTGAAGTCAAAAAGCCTCTATACGTCAAAAGTTATCCAAAAGATTATACATTATTTCCCTCATGGAGGGGAAATCGTGCAATGATCTCCTCTTTAAAACAAAAACATCAATAAGCAATAACATGGCATTTTTTGCACAAAAGACCTCTTTCTATTCAAAGATATGCGATAAACAAAAGTGTGAAAAAGGAAGAAATCTCCATTACTTAGATACAACATGTTTATCTAATTGACGATGCTTAAAACGAATCGAAGAATATAATGCCATTCCAATAATACAGACTCCCACAAGTCCTGTTAAAACTTCAGGAACCGATATAATCGTTTGCAGATACATAATCACTGCAAGAACTAGAATTGCATAAAAAGCACCATGCTCTAAATAACGATAATGCAATAATGTTCCTGATTCAACCAACATAATTGTCATAGAACGAACGTAAAATGCTCCGATACCAAGACCTATCGCAATAATAAAAAGGTTGTGTGAAAAGGCAAAAGCACCAACCACGCCATCGAAAGAAAAACTAGCATCAAGAACTTCTAAATAAAGAAACGCCCCTACTCCCCCGTGAGCTACTGTTGTTAAAGTCTTTTGAGGAGTATCCAAGAGATGACCGACAACTTCAACACCGATAAAGGTCAAAAGTCCATAAAGTGCTGCTAATAAAAAAGTTATTTTATTTTCTGCGTCAATCTGAGCTGAAACAAATAAGATCAAAATCAAAACAATTGCAATATCAATTCCAACAAGCGCCCCAAACTTTTGAGCAGATCTCTCTATAACATTAAGCCAATGCACTTCTTTTTCAGAATCAAAAAAATATTTTAAGCCAACCATCATAAGGAAAGTTCCTCCAAAAGCAGCAATCCCCATATGCGCATCGGTTAAAACTTCAGCATATCGATGTGGTTCCCATATCGCTAATTTGACTGCCGCAATTGGATTAATCCCAACAGCAACGACAACCACCAATAATGGAAAAACAATTCTCATCCCAAATACAGCTATCAAAATACCCCATATAAGAAAACGACGACGCCACAATGGACTCATTCTACTAAGAACACGCGCATTGATAATAGAATTATCAAAAGATAAAGAAATTTCCAAAATTCCTAAAACAAAGCAAATAAAAAAATATTTAAGAAAACCAGTAATACTTTCCGTTTCAAACCAACCAATAACCCCTCCTAAAAAGACACCAATAATCGTGAAAAAAAAAGCAAACCCAAAATAGCGTAATAGGGACATGATCATTCCTCAAAGTTTATTTTCTACTTCATCTAAGCACACCCAGTACCAATCCAAAGTTTGCATCTCTTTAAAGTTGCATCTATTAATGCAGAGGTGTATAGAATATATATGGTAAAGTTACATGAAAATTCTCTCAAAAAAAGCAAGAGACAAATGTAGCAACAAGGAATTTTGTTTTGAAGTGAATATCAATTGTCAATACAATAAGTGCAAGATTGCTTTCTATCTACACAAATAAAAAAATAACAAGAAATTAAAGCTATAATATTGACATTATATCATAGAATATTAATACATAGTGTGCTTTTATTATTTAATGATTTATACCATGATGATTTACCGAGGGAGATAATTCGTGGCACGTCCTGAAACTGAATCAAAAACCATATTTGGAAAACGTTTACGTTATGTACGTCTTGCTTTAGGCGATCCATCGCGTGAAACCTTAGCTAAAAGTTTTAGCATGACAAAAAATTCCATTGCTTTTTATGAGCGTGGAGAGAGAGAACCCAATCTTAGTGTCTTACAAACATACCGCACGTTATATGGTGTCAATATTAATTGGCTTTTAACTGGACAAGGAAAAATGTTTGACACCGAATATACAAAAGGTGATTTTGACTGGAATTATTTTATTAAAAAAATCGAGGGACTGGAAGAAACACTTGCCGATAGTGATCGTAACGAAAAACTAAATCAAGAAAAAATCGACAGTTCTTATGAAAAATTGCAGCAATATTTGTCAAGACAAGGTTTATCAAATGGTTTTAACTCTAAAACTACAACCTCTCTTATCGATATGAAAGCTAAAATGGCCAATTCTTATACCCTTAGCTTATTCATTGATTTACTCATTCGAAGCGTATCCCAAAAAGAGGTTATAGCTAATCAATAAACGTCTATTTCAAAAGAAAAAGCAAGAAATGATTAAACACCAGTATGGAAAGAAGTATTTTTTTACTTTATCCGTGCTGGTGAAGTTTTATATAATTTATAAACTTTATTTCTGTAACGACAGAAAAATATTTGCGTTGTAAATGAAAGTATAGTGTCTTTAAATTAAAAAAAATAATTTTATAGTATAAAATTCTCATTCATATCTTATTGACAATAAATTTTTTCTTGTTAAAAGAATAATAGCTCTCATAGAAATTATTTTTTAAGGTCAGAAAATTTAAGGGGAATATATTGACGACTTCCTAGAGAGACATACATTAATGTTTACAAGCGGATTAGTTAAATATTTATCCTGAAAATTATCAGCTATTTTATGAGGTGGGAAGCATGTATTTTGAGGTGTTTCAAGGAGTTCACAATCAATGGTACTGGCGTTTAATCTCAGGAGATGCACAAAAAATTGCTTTTTCTAGTAAAGGTTATCCAACAAAACAAGATATCCTAATCAATATTGAGCAAATAAAAGAAATTACACATAAGGCTCTTATTAGAGAACTACAGTCCTAACGTTCTTTACCATTAAAACAAGCGTTTATTTTGTATAATGGTATGGTAGTTACTTTTGTGATAAATGAAAAGTGATTGATTTGCCCTCAATGAGAGGAGGTTTTTGTATTATTTCTGACACTCACAAAGAACATTCATATTCTTACAGATTATATGTTTATTTTCAATCATACTCAAATCTCTATAGCCTTTATCAAAAAGAAAATCTCTTAAGTTTTGTATTTTTCATAAAAAATAAACGCACATGAAGAGAAGATAAATCATCAATGAGAAATATATTTACTCTAAAAGATATTAATATCTTTTACGTTCATATTCCTCTTCTGTATCTGATAATCATAACTGACTTACCCATTTCATCTTCATAAAAAGCAAATATCTCTTTCTTTCTATTATCATGCAATTTTTTATACCTATTAGCTGAAACTATCGTAGCATTTATACCTTACATCTAAAAAGAACGTGCAAAACTGTTTCCAGCAATAATATAAAATTGCTGGATTGTATAGACGCGCTTTTTAATAACTAGCCTACCTATAAACTGGTTTATCATCATAAACTCTTATTTTATGATCAACGACGCTCTGTCTTATAACCTTAAATGTTGTCATAAAATCAGAGTAAACTTGAATATTCTCTTCCAATACAATCTCTCCATCAGCACCATAATTGGCTTCATTAAAGTTTATCTCTCTCGTCATTCCAATCTTCCTAACACATTTCTAAACCCTTTAATGCAAAATATGAATACAATCACTCTTTATCATCTTCAGATTTAAGCATTTTTTTATATTTCTTTTCATTTTTTTCATATTGCTTAATTTGTTTTTTCAGTTTTTCAATTGCTTGGTCGCGTCTTTTAATCACCATACTTTGCTCTCTAATAGCCCTATCTCGTTCTTCAGTCATCTTCATAGAATCTCTTAAAAACTCATGCTTTATTCTTCTAGATTCCTCTTTTAAAATTTTCACTTGACTGCGATAATATAAAGAAAATCGAAATATAACCCCGCTGCACAACAAAACAACAATCATTGCTCCCAATAAAATTTCGTTTACACTCATTTGGATCTCCCTTAATTGTCGCTCAAGTGATGATCTTGACCAATTTGTTTCATCCTCAATCAAAAAAAGAATGCAATAAATTGCATGTTCCAAGTGTGAACAATCACTCTCGGCGTTCTTATTTTCTCCATTAAAGCATTGATAAATGACGCAAACAAATCTCTGAAAGCGGCTAAATCTACACTCACACCAATTATTTGCGACACATTTATTGACACAAAATACAAAAAATAAGGAACGTCAAATAAAACTAACGACGCAATCCAATCATACAAGCCTTGCCCAAATCGTTCCTATCTTCCTTTTTTACGCCATGTGGAATGCGGCTATATATGAAAGTTTTTCATTATTACAAAAATCTTCAGTGTCACAAAGCACAGCATTTCTGTAAAATTTTGCCTTCCCACAAATCTTTACATCACCACAAACTAAAGCATCATTATAAACTCGAGCCTTTCTAAAATCACGAGTATCACCACAAAATTCAATACATTGAGCATTCAAAACTTGATCAAAAAAGACCGCATTAGCATTAGCATAAACATATGCATCTCCACTCATATTCAAATAACGGTAAAGTTCTTATTTTTCATAAACATGCGAACTCTTACGAACAACTAAACAACCATATGTTAATGCATTGTTATCAATAACAATATCATTATAAACACAGACTTCATTATAAACCGCAGCATCATAAAAACACATTCATCCCCATAAGGGCATTGATCGAATGTACAATTCTACCAAACAACCACCTTTGTGGATCAGATTACCTTCCTGTTTAATAAAATATCCAAGATCACTTTTTTGATATTTCCCATTTTTTTACGCATATATACGATATACCATCTGATAGTGATCTAATTTATTACAATAAAGAAGAAATCAGTATTCTTTATCTATGCAATTTACATTTTTTCTACAGCCATTATCCTATCTCTTAAGGCTCTAAAGCTTCGTTATATTCACACACTACCTCAACGCAGAATTTTTTTTTACAAATTCTGATGTTGGGGTATATCTTGATTTATAATGCTGCTACGTATACTATCATAGTGAAATCTCATAAACATACGAGTGTGTATCGCCCTTTCTGGTATACACATTTACTTTTTCACAACCGTGGAACTAAGCAACCATTTTTATTGATTCGAATCTGAAAGTGTATGGGGACATTTTGTTATTAGTTAAAAACAACTCTATATGCTTCCTTAGCGAAGAGCTACACATGGATATTTTCACGCTCCTTGTATCATATATTCTGGATTCGCAACGCAATATTAACGCTATAGCGTAAATATGTAAAGGTCTAAAAATGACAAAGACTGAAAAAGATTGGTTCCAACGCTTAGTTGAATTGATAAAAAGTGACGGACGAACAATGATTGAAATAAGCAGAGCTGCAGGCTGTGGACAAAATTACGTCCAACAAATGATAAATGGAGGCAAGAGACCTTCTGTAGATAAACTCATGGCTATTTTGAATACACTGGGAAATGCTAGTGCCATATATGTAATAACTGGTTTCAACATCTCCGATGAAGACTTAAAACTCATAACTTTGATTTCGTCTGGAGATAAAAAGAAGATTGAAGCCTTAAATGTTCTGTTGAATGAGCAGAATCTGTAGCATTTTCTACTTTATCCAATATCGCTTGCTTTTGAGACGTCGATAAAGACTCCCATTTCACAATAATATCAGATAAAGTTGTTTCAAATTTTTTATCATTCTTCATAGTCATACTCCATGTAGTCACACTATATAACGCTAAAGCGTTTAAAATATATCTCATACCTTAGAAAAAAATATTTGCAATAGGCAGTATGGAAGCAATTGTGTACAAACTTATTTTACAAAATCAGATGAAGTTCTATTAGTCATGTACCATGGTGAAACAGAAAGCATCACACGATCCAGACCTTCTTATGAAAATTGGTATAATCTATCAAAAACGCGAATAATGTTACGCAGATCTTGCGATTCGGACCAATAAAAACTAATGTGAAAATATCCCTGAAGACACTCCTGAACTCTATATAAGAGAACACGAAAAAGCTTTTTTGAAAAAAATACATCACAATTTATTCTACATAGCACCATCTATGTTTTTTTAACAATATTGCAAAGCGAGAATATAACAATGTTATAGGAATAAATTCTTATAAACAGAGCCACACTACCTAAAACTCTGTAACACATTTACAGGTAACCTCCCCTCTAAACGCACCTTGTAAATACTAATATAAGTCTCTATCATAAGCAAAAATGATACTATCAAAAAAATAAAACGAATCACCACGCACAATCTTTGTACGTAAATTTTATACAGATTCACAACAAGAGAGAAATTCCCTTATGCAAATGAAGAATTATATTTTAAAAGTATGGCTTTGAAGAAGAAGTATACTTTTCCAAAAAAACACCCTCCCTGCCAATAATTTTTCATAAGAGAAAAAACTCATAATAAAGATAAAACTCTCTATACGATCAATACGAGAAAAATGTTATCAATACAAAAAAGTGCTAGGGTTACCGCAATATTGCCAATTCCTTATCAGAGTAAAATCAAAAAAGACATCTGCTCTTCAATAATAATTCGGATCACATGAAAACTCTATAATTTAAACATTAAGCAAAAAATACACAAAAACAGAAAATGGCATTTTAACAAATTTTCCAATATCATAGAAAACATTTCTTATAGAATAATAAAATGCTTATTACAATAGAATCTGGATGATGCAAAGCGATAGAAACAATCACTCAATTGACTTTTCAAAGAACAATTAATAAAATTCTTTTCAAAAAACACGCCACCGTCACTATGAACAATATTTCTCAAGATATTAAATAGAATTCCTTTCTTGGGAAAAAGAAAATATCAACAAATGTTATCATCGTTGCCCCCATGATACATATGAATGCCCATAGATCACATTCTCTTATACACTAACCTTTCATCACAATGATGCTATTCGAACGTCTAAAAGACATTAACATCACTTAGAAAAAAGCAAATTTACACTAAATGTTTTTTGAGCCATTTGTTCTGAACAGGTACAATCTTTAAAATTGGTTTTATTGAGGTCTATTTATTTGCAGAACAAGTATAAATAAACTTATCCAATGAAGCTTTTAGCCTTCTATTTTATGAAGAACACCATATAGAAAAAGTACAAAACAGTATATGAATTAAGAAAGTAAATAGCGACCCATATCAGTTAATCCAAATGCTAAAAGGTTGCAAATGAGAGAACTTCTTTGATGAGACTAAGAAAACATACCATCATATTAAAGCGACTGAGAGAAAAAACTGCAACAAACAACGACCAAAAGCTTCTAAAACAAACAGGAAAATAAATAAAAAACGAAAAAGGTAGAATCTCAAAACTTTTATATAAGCGATCCATTTTTCTATTGTACATTTCCCTATTGGTGGGCCCGGAGGGACTCGAACCCCCAACCAAGCGGTTATGAGCCGCTGGCTCTAACCAATTGAGCTACAGGCCCTAAATAGGTTGTTTCTCTCTAAACTAAAATGCCCTATGATACAAGAGCTGACAAAGATTATAACCTATCTTTTTCTCTTTTCTATTGGTTTTTTTTTCAGTGCTCTAATTTCTTTACAAAAACTCTTAAAAATGAGAGAATAATTAACTGACAAATATAAAGGTATAGATATGATAGAAAAGAAAATTCAACCACTGAAGAGTTCTCTGGTTAAAACAGTTATATTAGCATTTACACTCTTAGCCACATCGTTGACTGTACGTGCTTATGCTGAAGAAAATAAAATGAAAAATGCAACGATTACAGTGACAGCAATCGGAGAAAGTCAAGCAGCACCGGATATGGCCATTATTAATCTAGCCGTTGTTACCTATGACAAAACTGCCCAAAAGGCATTAGCTTCCAATAATCAATCCATCAATGATATTATAAACGCTTTTAAAAACAATGGCATCCAAGCAAATGATTTGCAAACATCAGGCTTATCCATTTATCAGTCAACCTCTGATAAACACCACGAAAAAAAGAATAATGAAAAACTCTATCATGTTTCAAATTCTTTAACCGTGCGCATTCGTGATCTTACCAATGCTGGTAAAATCTTTGATCAAGCGATGACACTAGGTGTTAATTCAGTTAACGGCATTACTTTTACCAACGCAGATACAAAGCCATTTTATCAAGAAGCACGTAAAAAAGCCATTACTGAAGCCATTGAAAAAGCGCAAACGATAGCGCAAGCAGCCGATTTAAAATTAGGAAAAATTATTGAAATCAATGAAAAGGATGATTACTATCACCCAACACCACGTCTCATGAGTAGAGCAGCAGATGTAAGCTACGCAAATACAAATTTTGCAGGTGGTGAATTAAATTATAACGTGAGCGTCACTGTAGTCTTTGCGATCGATTAAGTCACAAACAAGTTGTATAAAAAATCACATTACTGGCCTTCACGTAGAAGACCAGTAATGTGATAAAGATAATCTTCCTCAGATAATAATTCGTCTTCGTAAATCTCTATTTGTCCGCGTGCAGAAATATGCGCTGTATGTACCGTCTGACAATCCCCTGATACCAATGGATGCCACCAATGAAGATCTTTTCCCTCATAAATTAATCTATAAGCACAACTTTCTGGGAGCCAACGCGCTGTTTTAACTGTCGTAATGTCTAGCGATATACAATCTGGTACAATTGATTTACGATGAGCATAATCTCGACACCTGCAGGTTTCCCCATCTAAAAGACGACAAGCAATACTGGTTGCATAAAGGTCACCCGTATCATCGTCCTCAACTTTATGGAGACAACAACAGCCACAGCCATCACAAAGGCTCTCCCACTCAGAAATGGAAATCTCTTCTAATTTTTTTACTTTCCAAAAGGGAAGTTCTCCACTCATAAACTCAGACACACCTTTTTTAATTAAGACGATCTATAAAAAATGAAACGTTTAATTTCTATAATTTTATCTATTTCTGTCTCTTAAAAAGATTCAACTCAATGTATACTTTAAACCATGTTCTTAAAAGCTATCTGAATAAAAAGAGAATATTCAAAAATAGCGCATATAAATGAACATAACCTATTGAAACATCTCTTTGTAAACTTAACGAAGAATAAAATGCGTCACCTAAAATGATAGAAAAATTCCGCAAAGAACATACATTTTTCATCAAAAAGTCCGTATGTTGCAATATAAGTTTACTCCTAATAGATCTCATTTCTTAAAAACGAGCCGCGCTATACGCAAGGTAATGTTTTTATCGTTCATTTCTTGAAAGCCCCCTACTCTCTACTCCATAACCACCCTTTGCCCTATATCTATTCTTTTGAGAAAGAGAAGTATAAAGCCCCAAAGCTAAGAAAAACATTAAACATCGAAAACTTTCTAGATTGTTCAAATTTTTCCTATGTTTTTCTCAAAAAAGTATCCAAGTACAACATGAAGCACCTCCCCCCTTCATTAGGAAGAAAGAGGGAGTTATTAAAATGCACACGAATTCTTTTATTTAAGAATCGAGAAAACTGCGCAATTTTCGTGAACGGCTAGGATGTTTTAATTTACGAAGTGCCTTTGCTTCAATCTGACGAATACGCTCTCTTGTAACTGAGAACTGCTGTCCCACTTCTTCCAATGTGTGATCGGTATTCATCCCTATTCCAAAACGCATCCGCAAAACACGTTCTTCTCGTGGTGTTAATGAAGCAAGAACGCGTGTTGTCGTATCTCGCAGATTAGCTTGGATAGCTGCATCAATTGGTAATAACGCATTCCTATCCTCAATAAAATCACCCAAATGGGAATCATCTTCATCACCAACAGGCGTTTCGAGAGAAATAGGTTCTTTTGCAATTTTAAGAACTTTTCGTACTTTTTCTAACGGCATAGAAAGCTTGCTAGATAATTCTTCTGGTGTTGGTTCTCGTCCAATTTCATGGAGAATCTGACGCGAGGTACGAACGATTTTATTAATTGTTTCAATCATATGAACAGGAATACGAATTGTACGTGCCTGATCAGCAATTGAACGTGTAATAGCTTGACGAATCCACCATGTTGCATAAGTTGAAAATTTGTAGCCGCGCCGATATTCAAACTTATCCACAGCCTTCATCAAACCAATATTGCCCTCTTGAATAAGATCAAGAAACTGCAAACCACGATTGGTGTATTTTTTTGCAATTGAAATGACAAGACGCAAATTAGATTCTACCATCTCTTTTTTCGCAATTGTTGATTCGCGTTCACCTTTCTGCACCTGCATAACAATCCGACGAAATTCACCAATCGAAATAGCCGTTTCTTGCGCAAGATTTTGTATTTCACTTCGCAGTTTTTGGATTTCTTTTGCTTCACGCACCGAAAACTCTTTCCAACCAGGTGTAGGCAAAGCAGAAATATAATTCATCCAATCCGCGTCCAATTCACGCCCTTGGTATTCTTTTAAAAAGTCCTCATGGCCAATGCCATAGCTATTGGCAATCCGTTTCAGCTTACCTTCATTATGAATCAATCTCTTATTAATGTCATAAAGCTGTTCAACCAAAGCTTCGATACGATTTTGGTTTAAAGAAAGGGATTTTACTGCTTGAATCAACTCACCCTTTAATTGAATATATTTCTTCTTCTGAGAAGATGTAAGAGCCCCCTCTTTACGCTCTGCCAAACTGCTTTCAACATGCTGATCTTGTAATTTTCGTAATTTCACATAGGTTTGAGCAATAAAATCCAATGTTTCCATAACTTGAGGACAAAGTTCATTTTCCATTGCAGCAAGCGATAAGTTAACATCGTCCTCGTCCTCTTCATCATCGTCTTCAATGTTTCTCTCTCCTGCGCTCTCCCCCATATTACGTATACCAGAAGACATTTTTTCTTCTACTGTCTTATCAACTTCACTTCGCTCAATAACAGGAGCCTGCTTTGCTTCTGGACCAGCATAAGTCGTTTCAAGATCAATAATTTCACGAAGAAGAATACGCTGCTCTTTTAACTCGTCACGCCAGATAATAAGAGCCTGAAAAGTCAAAGGACTCTCACAAAGTCCTGCAATCATTGTCTCACGCCCTGCTTCAATACGCTTAGCAATGGCAATTTCGCCTTCCCGCGAAAGAAGCTCAACAGCTCCCATCTCACGCAAATACATACGCACCGGATCATCCGTACGATCTGTTACTTCGCGTTTATTCGTTGTCGTTGCAATTGCGTGGCTAGAGGCTTCTACTAAATCACCCCCCTCTACCGTAACTTCTTCTTCATAATTTTCAGACTCGACTTCATCCTCATCATCCACAACATTAACCCCCATCTCAGAGAACATCGCCAAGATATCTTCAATTTGTTCGGATGTAACCTCGTCAGAAGGAAGAACAGCATTGAGTTCATCCATTGTTACGTAACCATTTTTTTTGGCAAGTTTAATCATTTTCTTGATGGCATCATCAGAAAAATCAAGAAGAGGACTATCCAAACTCGCTTGGTTTGTTACTTCTGCATTATCTTTCTGTTTAACCTTTGTTGCCATACCATAACTCCACTCGATCACTTCATAGTTTCCATGTAACCATAGTTTCCATGTGACCAGTTTTTTTTGTTCTCACTAAAATCTACCAATAGTTACTCATATATACTTCCTGTTAAGAGATTACCATTGGAAAGAATACATTTTGTATACGCCCTGACATCCAGACAAGCTTGACATCCAGACAAAAACGCGGGAAAACTCCAGAAGTTTCCCCGACACCTCTCAGCCCTTCTGAGATAATCTCTGCACCCTATCGTAAGAACCAATTTCCCGCTTTTCCTAAAATTTACCCGCTTTTCCTAAAATTTAATTGTCATCTTTATAAAAATGTCACTCCACATAAACTTCCTCATCTAAAATTTAAGTGACTGATTCGCATTAAAAAAGCGAATCATTTTATCGTATCTTGTGTATTCCCGTCTATTTTTTCATCCAACCAACTTCCAAATCCTTCAATTAACGCTTCTGTTGCCTGCATCTGCTCCAGCTCATTTTTTACCTCACGAAGCAGATCAAAAACCTCACTCTTAGGATTTTCTACAAGTTGCTCTTCAATATCCTGTAACCTCTTATGTAGGTGGTGTTCTTGAAGATGCAAGTAGACAGCTTGTTTTAATATAGCACGCGCATCTTCTATAGGGGCTCCACCAGGAATAATACGCATACCAATATTTTGCACAAGATGTTTCATACGCTCTAACAGAGCCTTTTGCCCTCTTTTTTCTAAGAACGCAACCATCGTCTCTTTATCATGAAGCTGTTGGTCCCCAAGAATTTCCAACATAGCTTGATGAAAAATTATCAATTGAGTATTTTTTAATTCTAACTCAGAAAGAATTTCAAAATTTTCATACCACAACTCAGGATAGTAAGCTAAAGTAAGTAAAATCACTGCTTCACGCAAAGGGATAGATTGCGAAGAATTTCGTACTATTTCAGAATTTGCTAACAGAGAAAAGGTTTGATCTTTAAAGGTCCTATTTGGTGAAGATTGACCATATCGCCCTTCCCCCCTTTTTTTCGAAAAAGAGGGACGAAAAAAATCAAAAAGGCGTTTTTTTACATCTTGCAAATAATAACGACGGACATCTTCATCCTTAATCGTAAAAATTTGTTGTTTTAGTTGTTTTTCTAGCGCTGCTCGTGCCTCTGGAATTTCAAAATGCTTTCCATAGGTAGCACGCCACCATAAAAGCTCACTCAAAGGAATAGCTTTTTGCAAAAAAGAAGAAAAAAGCTGTGCTCCACCAGCACAAACAATTTCATCAGGATCTTTCCCTTGTGGCAACAAAACAAAGCGTACACAAACCCCAGCCTTTAAAAGAGGCAACACACGATCAGCAACACGAAAAGCAGCTTTTAAACCAGCATCATCACCATCAAAACACAAAATAGGCTCCTTCCCCATCTGCCATAAAAGCTCAATTTGCGCTTCCGTTAATGCTGTCCCTAAGGGCGCTACAACTCCTTCAAAACCAGCTTTAGTCAATGCAATGACATCCATATACCCCTCAACAACAAGGAGTGAATGAATTTTTTCATCGCCAACAAAGCGACTATTTTTGCGAGCTGCTGCCGCGTTATAAAGTATATTTCCTTTATGAAACAGCACTGTTTCAGGGCTATTGAGATATTTTGCTCGTGTCTCTTTCTCTAATGCACGCCCTCCGAAAGCCACCACACGTCCGCGCAAATCTTCGATAGGAAACATAATGCGATTTCTAAATCGGTCATAAGAATCTGCGCTCTCCTCATGCACTGAGAGAAGCCCACATTCTTCCATTTGCTTTATTGAAATGCCCCGTGCACTCAAAGCTTCTTTCAAAGCTGTACGCCTTACCGGTGCAAAACCAATGCGGAAACGCTCTACAAGCTCTGGTGTAACACCACGTGCATCCAGATAACGACGTGCTTGCGTACCTTCTTTATCGCGTAAATTATATTGAAAAAAATCTGTAGCAATTTTCATCACATCATAAAGGTCAGCTTTTTCCAGTTGACGTTTATGACTTTGTGAATCCAAAATAGGGAGTTTTATTCCCGCAAAATCAGCCAAACGCTCTACACTTTCTGAAAAGTGCAATCCATCAAGCTCACACAAAAAGGTAAAAATATCTCCACTTACACCACAACCAAAACAATAATAGCGCCCTTTATGATCATCACAATGAAAACTTGGCGTTTTTTCACCATGAAATGGACAACAACACCAAAAGTCTCCCCGTGAAGGCTTACTTTTTCGAGGATCAAAATCCACCCGTTGCCCAATCACTGTTGAAATTGGGAGTCTCGTACGCAATTCATTAAGGAAATCGGGCGGAAAACGCATTATCTCTCACAGAGTTTGAAAATTCTTTTTTGCATATTTAACGACTTTAGAGCATAATTCCAATACTTCCTCTTAAGCAGTTGTAAAATTTTAAACCCTCAACTGCATATATTTTTAGAAATGGAGAATAAAAAGTGATCGAATTTATTGCTCAATATCCGTGGTTAGAGGCTATTTCTTGGCTTGTTATTCTTACTATAGCTGCCCTTTTAGTGAACTTTCTAGGACGAAAATTACTTATTCACGGAGCAAAAAAACTCTCTTCTTTTCTCCCCAAAAATACAACGATCGATATTAATAATGCTATTCAATACATAGCGGATATCATTTCAGCTTTTATTCTTTCAATTGGTGTTAATTTTATCTCAACATTGCCCGATGCATTTAGCACTGTCATCAGTAATGTTGCCAACGCCTTCATTATCTTCTTTGTCGTCCTGACAATTTCTTCCTGTCTCAATGTCATTAACATCCTTTACGAACAACGACCAACAGCACGACTAAAACCAATAAAAGGTTATATTCAAATTGCTAAAATTGCACTTTTTGCTGTTGCAACAATTTTAATGGTCGCTACATTGATTGACCGTTCCCCTCTTATTCTCTTCTCCGGTCTTGGTGCAATGGCCGCGGTTCTCATGTTAATTTTTCAAGATACGCTTCTTTCTCTCGTTGCCGGTATTCAAATTTCATCCACTGATATGGTTCGTGTTGGGGATTGGATTGAAATCCCCAATCTCGGTGCCGATGGTGATGTTATTGAAATTGCCTTGCATACTGTTAAAGTTCAAAATTTCGACAACACCATCACCTCAGTTCCTATCCGTAAACTTGTGACCGACCCTTTTAAAAATTGGCGTGGAATGCAAGAATCGGGTGGCAGACGCATCAAACGCTCCCTTTTTATTGATCAATCAAGTATCCATTTTCTCACAAAAGAAGAACAAAAATATCTTTCCCGATTTAATTTATTAGAAAGTTATTTCACGCAAAAAGTAGAAGAAATCGAACAATGGAACGCTCAATTAGATAAAAATCATGATGTCTTAGCCAATACGCGCCGTTTAACCAACATTGGAACTTTTCGTGCTTATGTTTTTGCTTATCTACAACAGCATCTAAACATCAACCCTAATATGACCCTCATGGCACGGCAATTACCTCCTACAGAAAATGGTTTACCCTTAGAAATCTATTGCTTTACGAACACCACCGTTTGGATCGACTATGAACAAATTCAAGGCGATATCTTTGATCACCTTTATTCCATTCTGCCCTGTTTCGGTCTAAAGGTTTTTCAAAATCCAAGCGGTTATGATTTTAATCAAGTATTAAAAGCAAAAGTGAAATAAAAACAATAAACTTCAATTTATTAATTTGAGGCAACCACATTCACAACAACAAAGAAAGAATAAAGTATCATGAATGGTTCATTGGTACTCCTTCATCTTGCCGGCGCTATTTCTTTACTTCTCTGGGCCACACGCATGGTGCGCACAGGAGTTGAACGCGCCTATGGTGACAGACTTAAATATAAAATGTGCCACGTCGTTTCAAAACCATTGTTTGCCGTAAGTTTTGGGCTTTTTACAGCAATGATTTTACAAAGCTCTACAGCAATAACACTCCTCGTTGGCTCTTTCGTTGAATCTGGTTTTGTCTCTGGAGTAGCAGGACTTATGGCTGTACGTGGAGGAGAATTAGGATCAGCAATCGTTGTAAAAATTCTCACCTATGACCTCACTCTTGTTGTACCCTTGTGTCTTTTAATTGGCACTTGTATCTTCATGACAACAGAAAAACGTGAATGGCGTCAAATAGGACGTATTGTCATCGGTATTGGTCTTTTGATTTTATCTTTAGAGATGATAAGTACCGCGACAGAACCTTTACGTGAAAGCGAAATTTTGCCTAGCATCATTCGTTATCTTTCAACCGATCCTATTTCCACTTTTTTGTTGGCTGCTGGCTTAACCTACCTCTTACATTCATCCATTGCAGGAATCATTTTGCTGGTCAATTTTGCCAACTACGATCTTATCCATACGCAACTCTGTGTTGTCATGGTTCTTGGTGTCAACTTTGGCTCTTCTCTTATAGCACCACTTTTAACGCGCAACGCCTCTCCTAATACCCGCCTCGTTCCCTTAGGAAATTTACTCATGCGTGGGGCAGGGTCAATCCTTATACTTATCTTATTTCTCTCCTTTCACCCTCCCATCACATGGCTTGGCAATAACGCCCCTACTCAAGTAATCAACGCCCATATCATTTTTAATGTTTTCATTCTCCTTGCTGGAATACCGCTTTCAAAATGGGTTTTAAAATTAACCACTCAGATCGTGAATATAAGTGCAAAAAAAATGCAAGCCGACAAAACGCTCAATTTATCCGATCAAACAGCTCTTGATGACAGTGTTCTTGATCGCCCAACTCTCGCCCTCTCGAATGTCATGCGTGAAGTCATTCATATTTGTGATCTTGTAGACATCATGCTAGAAAAAATTATGGGACTTTATGAAAAGCCTGATCCCAATATTATTCGTGAACTCAACCAACTCAACACCATATTGGACAAAAAACATATCGCCATCAAACTTTATCTTGCACGATTAGCGGGACAAAAATTATCTGACGAAGAAGCTCTTCAAACGCAAGAACTTCTAGGTGCCTGTATAAAATTAGACCAAGCAGGCGATATCATTATTCATAATATGTTGATGCTGGTTAAAAAGAAACAACAAAAAGGTTTACAGTTCAGCAGCGAGGGCTGGAGTGACCTCCTTCGTTTCCACGCCATTGTACTAGCCAACGCGCATATAGCATTTAACGTTCTCGTCTCACGTGATACACACACTGCACACCTATTGGTACAAAAAAAAGATCAACTACGAAACTTAGAAAAAGAGATGAGTTTAAAACATTTTAAACGTCTGCGTGAAGGGGATCTCAAAAATGTAGAATCATCCAGTCTTCATCTCGACACTGTGCGCGACCTCAAACAAATCAACTCTCTTTTGACCTCAATGATCTACCCCATTTTAGAAGAACAGGGACTTCTTCAAAGTTCTCGTCTACGCAACCCTGCTGAAGAACAAACAGAAAAAACTTAAACCTTTCAAATAACTTGAATAAAACACACATCACATCGATTATTCAATTTTGAATATGGTCAAGATATTGATTTAATCAAAATATCTTATTATTCGACAATTTAAATGAGCTTTCTGCATCGTAAGTTTCTTTCATTTAAAATCTATACATGATGAATTGCTCAAAGTCATCTGCTTGCACATTACAAACAAAGCAGCATGTAGAATAGAACTCTTGAAGAAAGACGTAAAAATGCCTAACCATCTCAAAGCCAAGACTGTTAAACACATAAAGAGTAGGTCAAGAGTATGATAGTTCCAACCTAAACCCGCCTTGTAAAAAGGGAACCGCTTCACAGTAGCAGCGAAACAGAAATACTCTATAAGAAATACAAAACCCCACAAAAATGCAATATTTATATCAAGATTGGTAGAGGTTCAACCTATACAGCCATGCTATAACGTATCAACGAAACAGTTTTCATTTCAAACATCATTGATATCAATTGGCAAGCTCCAAACTTTTAAATATCCATTTTACTTATTGCTTTAATCACAATTGTTTTTAATGTAAGAGAGAGATTTAAAAAGCTTATAAATACACTTTATGAGTTCTTAGAACATTTCTACTAATATTTTCTTCTTTTATTCATATTTATCAATTAATTAATTTATTTATAAATTAAAATATGTTGTATATTTATACTTATTAAGTATTATTATGATATAAATGTGAATATTATTTTTATATAAAGGAAAGTAATAAGTAAAATATCTAAAAGAAATATCCTTTCCACTGGTTAAAAAAGGAATAAACCTTGATTTTTACAAAGTTTACTCTAGTTACAATTTAAATTCAGGCAAAGGAGGGTATCATGGAAAATGCAAACATCGGTTGGATTGCTGCTATTATTATCGGCGGGATTGCAGGTTGGGCAGCACAGTATATTATGAAAAGCCAAACAGGAATATTGTTAAATATTATCTTAGGAATTATTGGCGCTGCGCTAGCAAGCTTTCTTTTTAGTCTTTTAGGTGTAAGTTTTGCTGGTTGGCTTGGCTATCTTATTTCAGGTTTTATAGGAGCCTGTATTCTTATATGGATAGGACAAAAAATTCGATCATAGAGTATTTATTTTTTACACCTTTTGGAATTCAATACAAAACTAGGAAACAACTAGCAGAGTTTGAAATATTTTCTTGTAACTTGGTGTTACCAATTTTGATATGATGGTGAGATGCTTAAGCTGCGATTTTAGGCATACACCATCACCGTATTATAAAACGAAATGCAGTAAAGAACTTTATAACGCACCATTTCATACCTATATAAACTTACGCATATCAGGAGAGATATGTTGCGTTATTTTAACGAAATACGAACTGATTTATGTACCACGTGCGCAAATCCAGCATATCTCACTGTAATAACAATTCATAAGGTTACAAAAATCACTAACGATGATTAAAAATTCTACCGTATAATGCTTAACACCTATACACTCTATCAACAATACCCTTTTTACCGAAAAACTCGAAGCGCTCTTTTACATTCTTAAGAAATAAAGAGAGACGGCAAGAATAAAATGATAAATATTTTTTCTAATCTATGAAATAAAATAGTATCTAAAATAAATATGAAAATTAAATTATAATGTGTTTTTTTAAATTTATTTTTAATAATAAAAATATATAAGTAAAAATTAATAATATTAATGCAAATTTATTATAAAATTAATACACATTATGTGATGTAATATTTCAAAATTTTAATAATATAATATATTTTGCAAAAATATATGCATTACTATAAACTTCTTGATTATAAAGAATACGATCTCCTTTACATCTCAATTCAAAAGATTTGAATATCTCTTCTCTTTCTAAAGTATAAAATAAAGTTTTGTTCCTCTTAAAATTTCCTCTTTATATCATCTTGCATAGATGAATTTTTAGCTCTTCTTTATATGCGTTACAAACGAATTTTAAAGCACGAAACATTTTTCCCATTGCTCTCATGCGATAAAGAAATTTCCGTAATGCATTGTGAAAGCGCCTTGAACAAAACATAATACTTTATTTTGCTTTTTTAAATGAAAATAATCCTATAATATATACTTCCTGCATATCTTCTTTTAAAGACCTTTGCTTTCGATTTTCCCTTTGATATCTTCCTGTTAAAATCTTGCTGCTTTTATACTCCTTGTATTACAATAGAGCTATCTATTTAACCCAACATAACATATGGAATAAGACTTTAGCTGTGGAGTAAAACGATGTCTGATCTTGAAGATTCCATCTTACCACCTCTAAAGTGGTTCTCTGATCAAAATCCTCCAATACCAGAAAATGTTCGCGATTGGCTCATGGAATCGGGCTCAATGACGCTTCGATTAAAGAAATATTGTACCTGCCTCCAAGTTCAACCACAACGCGAATGTTTTATTACGCGAGATAAATTAACAGAAGAAGCAGAGCATCTCCCCGAAAATGCGCGTTATTGGCTACGCGAAGTCATATTAATGGGAGATAATAAACCTTGGCTCCTTGGACGCACTGTAATTCCACAAGAAACCCTCCTACACAATCAAGCCTTGATGCATTTGGGAACTGTACCTCTAGGACATTATTTATTTAACAATGACAAATTAACCCGCGATTACATTCATATTGGTCAACAAGGTGCGCTATGGGCACGCCGTTCCCGTTTGCGGTTAACGGGTAAGCCATTGTTGCTAACTGAACTATTTTTAACAGATTCACCACTGTATCCCCACAAATAGAGGTTACTCATTTTATTCTGCATAACTTATAGATTTCATATAGCTTATAAGGGATTTAATCAGAGAAAAGAATTTCAAAATTATCTCAAGAACACATTAAAAACAAAGATTTCTTTTCAAAATATCCTTTTATTTCATCAACTCAGCTTAAAAAATCTCTTCCCTAGAAAAAACGTTCTAAAATTCTGATTTTCTTATCATTAAAACCAGCACTTGAATTAAAAAGATACACACCATATTGATAAAACCATCTATATTTAAATTTCTTGCTGAATAATCACTACTCTAAAATACGGTAACTCTTTATCAAACAAATGCTTTGAAACAGCAAAAAAGACAATAATACACTCCCCAAAATTGGAAATCTGTATCAATTAGCTTAATCATTCTGTTTTAAAATTTTTAACAGTGCTGACAATAGATCTTTTTAAAAAAGTAAAAACTCTATAATCTTTTTGTTTTTTAATGGTCTAACAGCTTTGAAGAACAGAAAAATATAATACTTAAAAGAATGTTTATTGCTCTATAAGAGCCAAAAAAATTTCGTTGATATCAAAAAAATATTTTTTTGATAATAGTATGTATATAAAAAATAAATGATATTTATCAACATCCTACTGACTTACAAAGGCGACGCACAATAAAAAATATTTTCCAATCCCCTTGAATTAACAAGATCTATTGCAATTTTTGACGAAGACTATTGCACACTTTAGAAAAATTCATTTGCCCCGCATACCGTTCCTTAAGCCATGCCATCACCTTACCGATATCGCGTAATTTTTCTGCCTTTGTTTGTGCCAAAGCTTCACAAAGAACCTGTTCTACTTCCATCTCCTTAAGTTGATAGGGAAGAAATTCACGAATAACTTCTATTTCTGCTTGTCCTCTCTCTGCCAATTCCAAGCAACCAGACTCTTTATAGGCTCGCATCAATTCTTCACGCTGTTGAAGCATTTTAGTGAAAACAGACTGTATCTGCTGATCATCCACTTCTAGCTTCCCTTCATCATAATAAAGAATATCACGATCCCTAACTGCAGCATTCATTAAACGAAGTGTAGCAAGACGCGCACTATCTTGCGCTTTCAAAGCAGCCCTAAGAGCCCCATCAATCTGGTTACGCAACATAAATTTATCCAATTTTTGTTCAAGAAGAAGATGCCTTTTAACCAATCTTTATCCATCTTGCAATGGAGAATAAAAAATAATTAAGGACTCGATCTTCGAAAAGCTAAAACAAGACTTTACCTCTTCATGGAATGTACTTATACTGCCTACTTCAAGCGAAACGTTACCAGAATAATATACACAGCATCTGCTAAAGGTATGATTTTTGTGTAAAGTTGATCATTATACCTTTCAGAGAATAAATTGTGGATACATACTATGATACAAGCGACTTCACCCAGCCACCCTTGGAGTATCAAAAAACCGACAGCCCTCTTAGTCTTAGCAGATGGAACCGTTATTGAAGGCAAAGGAGCAGGTGCTACAGGTATAGCTGAAGCTGAAGTGTGTTTTAACACCGCCATCACAGGCTATGAAGAAATCCTCACAGACCCGTCATACACACAACAAATCGTTAATTTTACTTTTCCTCATATAGGAAATGTAGGGGCAAATAGCGAAGATATTGAAGATCTCTCTCCTCTCAATTGTCATGGTGCTGTTGGCGCTATTTTCAAAGCAGACATTACACATCCCTCAAATTATCGATCCAATGAAAATCTTCATCAATGGCTTAAAACGCGTAAAATTATTGCACTTTGTGGTATTGATACACGTGCACTCACAATTCTTATTCGTGAAAAAGGTGCACAAAATGCTGTCATTGCACACGATGCTAATGGAAACTTTGATATTCCTTCTTTAAAGAAACGTGCGCAAAAATGGCAAGGTCTCGTCAATCTTGACCTTACGAAAGACGTGACATCTCAATCATCAATGCAATGGAATGAAAAACCATGGAGTTGGAATAAAGGATACGGTACAAACAATGTGCACAATCTTCATATCATTGCAATTGACTACGGTATTAAACGTAATATTCTTCGCCTTATGGCAACACAAAAAGCACGCATTACTGTTGTGCCTGCTCACACAACTGCAAAAGAAATTCTGGCAATAAACCCTGATGGCGTTTTTCTTTCTAATGGACCAGGAGACCCCGCAGCTACGGCTCAATATGCCATTCCAACAATCAAAACATTAATTGATCATAATTTACCAATTTTTGGAATATGTCTTGGTCATCAACTTCTCGCTCTTACGGTTGGTGCAAAGACCGTGAAAATGCACCAAGGACATCATGGTGCCAACCACCCAGTTAAAGACCTTAACACTGGAAAAGTTGAGATTGTATCGATGAATCACGGTTTTGCCGTAGATTCTTCCTCTTTACCACAACATGTTCAAGAAACACATATTTCTCTCTTTGATGGTTCAAACTGTGGTATTCGAATCATTGGAAAACCTGTTTTTTCTGTTCAATATCACCCCGAAGCTTCTCCTGGACCACAAGATAGCCACTACCTCTTTCAGCATTTTAGTGATCTCATTATGAATTATAAAAAAATATCTTAAAATAAAAAGCCTCACCTTTTAACTTCTCTCCTTTAAATTATATCATCTTCCTACGCACAATTATATTATTTTTATACCTACAACTTATTGAATAAATATTCTTATTGATCATTCTAAAACTAAAAAGAGCGCTCTGAATAGCTTAAATTTTTCTCATTCCTCTCCTCTTAAGGTCGTATCCATCAAAATCATTGGTTTCTCCCCCCAAGCAAGATAAGTGGGTCGATAAAAACCATTTTTAAAAAGAGTAAAGTGCCTAATATTCAAATAAGCATTTGATTCACAATACAATTTTAAGCATTCTATTGTGCATGAGAAACATAATCCCTCCTAAAGAATAAAAAAATTAAAGTGTGAGACAGTGCAACAAATCTCTACTTTTTAAAAGATATTGCCGTAGATGGTTTTGAAAACTGTAAAGTCGAATAAAAAAGTAATCGCAAAACAGAAAACATCTTTTCAATTTTACAACGTTATATTCTTCCAAAATGAGGTTGTCTTTCGATTCCAGAAATGATGCCAACAAATATAAGCAATATTTTACTTCCAATTTGCCATATAAAATTTGGAATTGTTCATACAATACTGATACATCTAACTCAGATACGTTTTAATCTTTTTTTTTCAATATGCTGCTACATTAGCACTGGATATTAATTTGCAAGCAATAGAAAAAATACGGTCTCCCCTATACAAACAATATCACAAAATAAAAAAATTATTTTCACTAAATGAGAAGGATATATCGATATTCTATACAACACTTTGTGAAACAAATATCACAAAAAACTTTCTGCCTATAAAATGATACATTTTGTTTATCTTGTGCATTCTCTAGCAAAATAGTACGTACCAGCCCCTCTCAACAAATTAACGTACCCGCAAGACAAAAATAACTGTCGCAACAACAAGAAGAAAAAAGCCTCCAACAAAAGGAGCACCAGAAAAATAAAACAGTGCATTTTTATCTGTAAAACATTCAAAAAGAAACACATAAAAAACAGAACCAAATGTTAAACTCAACGAAATAACAGATGTCATCGCTCCTTGCAGTTCTCCTTGTACATTTGTCGGTACCTGCGCTGAAGCAATAGCACGTATAGGTGCATGAACAAGATACTCAAGCATAGTACACACACAAACCATATAAACCATCCACCCCTGCGTCGCAAATGTATAACCCAGCATAGCAACAGAGGCAAACAAAAGCCCTACTATAACAATATGCCAATCACTCCATCGTTTAGAAAAATAAGGCAAAATGAGAGCGACTACAATAAATTGGCCTATCCCAAAAACACTATAGGAGAGTCCAATAGAAAAAGAACTCCAATCATAGCGTTCTTTTGCAATGAAAGCCCAAATGCTTAACCATACAGATTCCGCAAACCAATAAAGAAAAAAGACCAATAACACCCAAAGAACCATCGGGTATTGTTTCAGATGCCAAAAAGCACCTAAGGGATTTGCCCGCTTAATATCAAAAAAGCGCCTATTCCATAAAGAAAGGGTTTCTGGAAGCATAACCCAAGAAAAAATAAAATTAATGAGTGAAAAACCAACAGCAAAATAAAACGGAATACGCGGACCAAACTGACCTAAAAAACCACCAATAAACGATCCTAAAATAAACCCCAATGCGGATGCAATGCCTAACAAACCAAAATTGCGTGTACGGGTTTTATCATCAGATATATCCGCAAGATAAGCTGTACAAGTTGCAAAACTAGCGCCACTTATCCCTGACAAAAGACGCCCGATAAATAACATAGAATAGCTCCATGCTATAGCACATATGAGATTATCAAGAGCAAAGCAAATAATAGAGAGAAGCAAAATAGGACGACGACCATAACGATCAGAGAGATTGCCAATAACAGGAGCAAACAAAAACTGCATCACTGAATAAGCTGCAAGTAATTTTCCTCTTTCTACAAAAGATGTACTGACCTCTTTTCCAGTTAATTGAGAAAAATATTCAGGCAAAACAGGACAAATGATCGCAATACAAAGAATATCTAACAATAAAGTGATGAACACTAAAACGAGCCCACGCTGAACAAATTTCGGATTGAGCATTTGGTCTGGCATAACATACACACTATTTTACGCATACAATGACTCCCCCGCTCTCTTTTAACTCCCGTTTCCTTTTAAAAGTATTCTATACCGTATACTTTTCACATACAAAATAATAACAAAGTAAAAATTTAAGTAAGAGTCAAGATAAAACTATAAAATTACGTTTTAATTGGTATATATTTAATTGCTATCTCATTGTCAAAGAATAAAAATTTTTTTGCATTATACGAACAAAATATTTGTGCGACAAACTCATGAACAAAATTTCATGAAACACAAAGTATTTCCAATAGTTTTAGAGACATTATGATGAATTTTATCAGACATCGTTTCCCCCTCTCATCCCACCGTTTTCAGGAATCTCAATTCCATCAGATACGTTAGATATACTATAGTAATTGAAACCTTTTAAAAGATAAGCTCTTAAAAAATTTTCTTACCCTCAGAATATGCTATAAGGTTAAAGCAGCATTACCAGAATAGCTTAACAACGTAAAAAGCTCATCATATTTTTAAAAGTATTTATTTGACAATAATTTTGATTAAAAAATAAGTATATTATAGAGAAAGTTCTTTAATTCTATAATCTTAGAAAATATTCATATCGCTTGCAATTTGTGGAACCTTATTTTATCTTTATATTCATTGATACTCTTAATGATTGTATGCTACCATTAAATCTAACGATGATCATGATAAGCATTTAAAAAAATAGCACTTTTAGAAATAGTTCGTCATGAATTTTTAATTCAAAAATGGTGTATAAAATGCGAAAAATATCCCTATTAATTCTCATATTAATGTTGGTAACAGGATGTGATGTTCAGGATTCTGATTCACAAGAGAGTATTTTAGAAAATAAAATAAAAACACAACAAACAACCAACGTAAACCTAGATCCCTATACTCTAAATAAATTAAATACTCTTCTCAAAAAACGTTCAGAAACAAATTATCAGGAAAAAGGGGCACTAATTGACTTTCTTTCTGAAGCTTTTTTAGGGACACCTTACCAAGCAAATATGTTACATGGCTCAGAAAATACACCAGAAAAACTGATTATTGACTTTAGAGGCTTAGATTGCTTCACTTATCTGGATTATGTTGAAGCATTGCGCAAATCAACATCCCAAACAGAATTCATAAATAACGTCATAAAAACACGTTATATTAACGGTAATGTTCATTTTTTAAATCGGAAACATTTTTTTACAGATTGGGCTTATAGAGAATATAAACTCGCCACTGATATTACCGCTGAAATAAGTCCCCATGCGGTAAAAATAGAAAAATATCTCAACAAAAAAGCTGATGGTGAAAGCTATCTACCTGGGTTGCCAGTTGTGAAACGCACGATAACGTATATTCCAAGTAACTTTATTAATGAGGAGGTTATAGGTCGTTTACAGTCTGGTGATTTCATTGGTATTTATACGAAACTTGCTGGATTGGATGTAACACATGTGGGCTTCTTTATCATGACAGATAAAGGGCCAATGTTAAGAAATGCTTCTTCACGAAAAGAAAACGAAAAAGTCGTTGATTCTCCTTTTATGAATTATGTTGAAAAAACACCAGGAATCATTGTTTTAAGAGCTCTTGAATAACATCATAGCGATATGAAATATCTTCTCTATTCTTAAAATATATACTGTCGTTATTCAGGTAAACATCTAACTTCGTTCAAGCTATACGGATACAATATATTTGTTTACAGTTTTAAGAGAAAAAAGTCGTTTTGATCTAACTTTGTTTATAGGTATGACAAAATCATTTTTGGAGAAATCACGGATTTGTAATCACTTTTACTGGTTGAAAGATTAAAGACAGAAAAGACTCTATTATAGTATCACGCTTTCCTTTCATATTCTCAACCAAGAGTTATCTTTAGATTACCGCTAATCTGATCTTTACGAATATAACGCAAAAAACACAAACGAACGTTTGTAAAAATAAGTAAAAGTAAAGCCAGATATGTTTGGTGTTGTTTCATAAAGTATTTTATAAAAATTCAATCTACCTCTCTAATTTATTGCATATAAATTTTTGACTGTATAGCATTGTTTTCCTTATAAAGTCTTTGCTTTTTGTTATTGTCTATCAATTAAAATAGCTCTAATGTAGAAGCATATTTATGATTAGGATGCACCAATACTGTACGAGTCCTTGTAAAATTTTGATGCCAGATTGGAATGAAAATATGAAAGCATCAATTAAAACCAGTTTCTATCTTTAGCATCATTCTTTAGTTCAGCTTTGCGATTTTCTACAGCAACGACAATAATATCCTTCAAAGAGTAGAGACATGAGCATTATTTTTTTTCATTCTTTAATGAGTCCCCATCCTTCATGCAATAAAGAACACTCTAAACAGAATCCATTGTATCGATAAAACAATACATTTATTAGCAACAATAATGATGATTAATCTATGATCACAAACTTTAAAACCCTATTCATAACTTTTATATAAAATTTATAATTAAATCTCATTAAACTTATTACGAAGGCTTCACTCCTCTTCGCCCTAAGAGACGAAACATCTACTCCTGAAAGTCTGTAAACAATCCGTTCTCTTAAGTGGATTTAAGCTGCTAACCATTTCATGAGATTCACTTACAAAAGAATACAGCGGTAAGTCCTATTTTGAATATTTACTCCATACTCTAAAAACACTTAATAGATCAATTTTATATGCCTTATCTCACCACACCTTAAATGACAGTGTTTTAACGAAATAGAATAAATCTTGCCTTAAATACTCTGTTTAACCTTGTATACTTGATTGATGCAAAAATAAAATGAACAAAAGAGCATCATCGTATTTTCGAAAGGTATGAATCGCTCCATCATAAAAAAACAGCCCTTATAACATAACAGACAATTTGAAAAAATCTTTTTATATAAAAGGGATCACCGTTGTACCAGGAGGCAATTTTGCCTCATCTTCAGGCTCGACATGAATAGAAATACGCACATTATCAAATTCTTTTTGAAGAACAGCTTCGATTTTATCACAAATTTTATGTGCTTCTCCTACCTGCATTATAGCAGGCACAACCAAATGAAACTCTATAAAAGTAACCCTCCCAGCAACACGCGTCCGTAAATCATGGACCTCAAGCGCACCCGATGCATTTGCAGAAATCAGCTCCCGAATCCGCATGCTTTCATTCAATTCAACGCCAACATCCATTAATCCCTGAACAGCACTTCTAATCACCTTCCAGCCCTGTAAGAGAATATTAACGGCAACGATTATCGCTAAAATTGGATCTAAAGCTCCCCATCCTCCGACAAAACCAGCAATCAAACCAATTAAAATTGCAAGCGACGTAAAAACATCAGTTATAAAATGTACTCCATCAGCTTTAAGAGCCGGTGAGCGATGGAGTTTTCCCTGCCCAATAAGAACCATTCCCCACATACAGTTTATGACAGTTGCAATAAGATGAATAGCAAGCCATATTCCAGGCTTCTGCAACAATTTAACGGTAGAAAGAGCTATCCATGCTTCTCTTAAAATAACAATTGCCGCAATAATAATGAGTACCCCTTCAAGAATTGCGGAAAAATATTCCGCTTTATGATGCCCAAAGGGATGATCATGATCTGCTGGCTTCATACTCACTTTAACAGCCCACCATGCTGCTAATGACGCAAGAATATTAACGATTGATTCCAATGCATCAGAATAAAGTGCAACCGAACCTGTGATGTGATATGCCCAATATTTCAAAGCAAAAACAATACACGCAATAAAAATAGAGTATAAAGTTAAGCTTTGTATATTGATTTTTACATCCATGAACCTCATCCTTTTCTTCACGAAATAGGGAATTAATATTTTCAACCATATCATGATACTTTTGGCATAACGACGATCTTTCCTCAATATTACAGAAGCTTCATCATACAATAAACGCCTCAGCTCACCATTATTATCGTAAAAACTGCTCAGTTACACGAACAGCACCAATAAATAAAGAAGAGAGAAAATAATAGAAAGAAGAGTTTTCCCAAGAGCAATCAAACACATAACCTTCATTATTAATCGTTTTCTGAATAACTTAAAGCCATCTCACTTCTCATAAACGAAAAACTTGTTTTTGCTCAAATCTATCATGATCATGCATTATTTTTCAGTCTTATGATGTGCATTATAACCCATCTATAAGCCATCTTTGCACCTTAGAAAAAATATCTTAGCACTCTACGGTAATCTTACAGGTCAATAGGATTTTAAAATATGATTTACTAAAAAATTTAGATATAAAAAGAAGAACAATGATTACCCTCAAAAAAAAGAATCTGGGCATTGGGGACCCAGATTCTTTTCCCTTAGAAATTAAGGGCATACAGAACTTGGGAAATAGCGGGGACCCAAGACACTGCACCCGATACAAGAAAAATATATGATTCCGTATCAGTATTTTTACATTATACCTATGGTTGTATATTGTCAACATAAATTCTACCATAAGTTTTAAGAAATATTTTTTTATCTCTTCTTTTTAAATAAAACAAATTCTAACATCTGGAAATCATAAGAAAAAAGCACTAAAAATCTCGCATGCATTTGAATATCATAACAATCAATGAAACAGATGATCCACGCCTAAAAGCCTATCATAATATCCGTGAAAAAGATCTTGTTGGACGGCAACATCAATTTATTGCTGAAGGCAAAGTAACATTGTCCGCATTACTACATTCGAAAGAGTTTTCTGCCATCTCACTGCTCATCGTAGCAAACCGTCTCTCTGGACTTCTACCGCTTTTAGAAAAAACACAGCCTCTATGTCCCATTTATTGCGTTCCACAAAAAGTTATGGATAATATCACCGGCTTCCATGTTCATCGTGGTGTTCTGGGTATTGGTAAACGCAAAATACTGCCACCCTTACAAAGTTTTTTACAATATCTTCCAGAAAAAGCTTTGATTCTTGTTTTATGTGGTATCTCGAATCACGATAATATGGGATCAATTTTTCGTAATGCAGCAGCCTTTGCCAGTAATGGCATTATTGTCGACAAAACCTCATGCGATCCACTTTATCGCAAATCAATAAGAGTTTCTGCCGGCGCTGCTTTAAAAGTACCCTATACGCAAAACGCTGATATAGATGACATTATAGCTGCTCTAAACGATGAAAACTTTCATCTTTATGCACTCTCCCCTTCTGCCTCACACACTCTCAAACAAGCCAACAAAAGCAAAAGAATAGCACTTATTTTTGGAACAGAAGGCGATGGCTTACCACTCCACATACTAAAACAATCAAACACCTTACGTATTCCCATGACTGACGGTTTTGACAGCCTTAATGTTGCCACAGCCTCAGGTATTGCACTTGCTCATTTTACCAACTTTGACCACTAAAGATGATAACACTTCAAGTTATAGAACATACCTAATGTTGTATGTTATCTACCAGTCTTCAATAATATTGCCGTTCCCTAGCCTTTGAAAGCATTGATAAAAAACATTTTTACATTTTTTTCATCACTTTTCACACCCTAACCCCACTTATGACGTGCAGAAAATATAATGTTGATGGATTCAATTATAAAACAAACTTTCAATGAGAAAATCTTCCGGAAGTCTCTCATTCAAGTTTAAGGTTAAAAGATATCATTATAAATCAATTTACTATGCTTTATAAAGCTGTTGTTTTTAGTTCTGAGGAAACAGAATCTTTTGTTTCGAGATTACATAAAACGCGCTTCAACATCATTTCAGTATCGGCTGCACGTTCTGAATGTGTTACAAATCCTCCCCCAAGAATACGCGCCTCATGACCATTTCCATCATAAAGAACGCAAGCTTGCCCTGGTGCCACACCATTTTCACATTCCAATAAATCAACGGAAAAAATACCTTCTTTATAATGTAAGCGCGCAAGGTGAGGAGGACGCGTTGAACGCACCTTTACAGCCACCTCAATACCTTGAGAAGGGAAATTATCTAACGACTCATCACCAAGCCAATTCACATCACGTAAAAAAAGCTTATGCGTTTCTAACATTTCACGCGGTCCAACAATAACACGTGCATTTTCCACATCGAGATAAACCACATAAAGCGCTTCACCCGTTGATACCCCAATACCACGACGTTGACCAACCGTATAATTAACAATTCCCGAATGTTTACCTAAAATCTTTCCATCAATATGGACAATAACGCCAGGATTAGCTGCTTCTGGACGCAGTTTTGCGATAACATCTGAATATTTTCCTTGTGGAACAAAACAAATATCCTGACTATCATGCTTATTGGCAACCACAAAGCCCATTTCTGCTGCCATTTCACGAACGCGGGCTTTTGGAAGGTCACCAAGTGGAAAACGCAAATAATCAATCTGTTCTTGTGTCGTTGCAAAGAGAAAATAACTCTGATCACGATCATTATCGAGAGGACGAAAGAGTGCTCGATGCGCTCCGTGGGAACGCGAACGAATATAATGTCCCGTAGCCAAAGCATCTGCTCCCAATTCGCGTGCCGTTGTTAATAAATCAGCAAACTTAACCGTTTGATTACATGCAATACATGGTACTGGGGTCTCTCCATGAGCATAACTTTCTGCAAAAGGATCAATAACAGCTTCGCGAAAGCGCTTTTCATAATCAAGAACATAATGCGGTATTCCTAGTGTTTCTGCAACGCGGCGTGCATCCTCAATATCTTGTCCTGCGCAACACGCCCCCACCCGATGCGTTGCTTCCCCATGATCATAAAGCTGCAACGTAATGCCAATAACATTATACCCTTCCTTTTTCAAAAGACCTGCAACAACCGATGAATCAACCCCCCCCGACATTGCAACAACAATGCGAGAATCCTCAGGTTGTCCTGGTAAATCAAGACTGTTTAAAAACATGTATTCATTCTCTATTTAATGCTCTGTTTAATGGCTAGCCATATGTTGACATTCTGATGCACGCTCTTTAGCACTTTTACACGATTGATTGCCTTTATATTATTTTTTTATCCTTTCCACAACCATAGGCATTACTTTCTTAAAAGCTGCTGCAAACAAAAAAAGAATGATAGAAATAAGGCATAATGGTAATCGTTTAGGAGAAAACCTTTTTTCTCTTTTGAAAAATCCGGTAAAATATTGCAAGAATCTCTTCTACACACTTCAACTTGAGCTTCTTTTTACATACCCAATCACTTTATTAATTTTTTCTTTCAGCGCTTTTAGCTCTTTTTTAAATTTCATGCTCTATAAACGAATCAAGTCCTTGACTAAAGGTAGAGGATACGAATGAGCAACTTGATAAAAACACAAATGAAATATGTTATTGGGCCAGATGGAAGTCCGCTTACAATTGCCGACCTACCGCCGCAAACAACACGGCGCTGGGTGATTCGTCGCAAAGCTGAAGTTGTTGCGGCTGTCAGAGGTGGATTGTTAAGTCTTGACGAAGCGTGCCACCGTTATACTTTGACCGTAGAAGAATTTCTTTCATGGCAAAGTTTAATCGATGAACACGGTTTAGCGGGATTACGAACGACCAAGATTCAACACTACAGGCATTAAGTTGCCATTGATTAATAACATAAAGCAATCTATAAAACAGCCAAACTTGATAAAAGTTTGGCTGTTTTATACTATATCCAAAAGATAAACCTGAAAGAATGGATTTTTCAATAATTGCTTTTATCATCCAGCCATTAAATTAGCCAACCATTGAATTAGATTGAATCAAAATATCCTTATCATCCGCAGCAATCTTCTTTTCTCGTGCTTCCAAAAGCTGTGCACGTTGCAGCTCTGTATTAGCTTCATGGAGAGCAATTTCAGCATTTGTTTTTTGAAGTTCTAAATCACGAATTGAATTGATCAGATTATCACGTCTTTGCCGCGCTGCACGCGCAAAAGCAGAATAAGCAAAATGGTGAACATCATTGTTTCCAGATTTACGTTCTTCATGAGTAATCTGTGCTTCCAACTCTAACACCATTCGTTCAAATTCTGCGATCATCATCTCAAGCTGTGCAATTTCACGGCGCTTTCCACGCACTTGAAACATCCTCAATCGCACCATATTTTCTCGTGGCTTCATACTCACTACTCCTTGATTGCGCCAACTCAAAACTCGCATTCACACCCAATAAATATCTTTTAGTTATATATCTATCCGACAAAAACAGTCTATTAACTTGAAATTATAATAATTTTTGCCTTGCATTAAAGCATCTGAAAATACAATCTGCTTTAAAGAGCAATAACTATTTCTTTAACTTTTCCCCCATTATAAACTGAAGAGGTTTAAAGCTCAGTAAATAAACACTGAAATTGTAAAAAAGTAATTTATAAAGCTCTTTTACAAATTTTTTTAAGTTAAAGTTTATAGAAAAAGCCCTCCTTTTTTATTATGTTAAAAAATATAGGATTTTTCTAAAATAATTTTGTAGCCTCTTTCAAAAATAAAAATATTTTGTTAACCACTATCATGGATAGTGGGGAATTTAGTAGTGATTGTTACGCGTACTACTGAAATGTTCATAAACGCTTTGTTATAAGTGTTTGATTTAATGAATTGTTTTTATAACAGTGGTTTTGCTAACTGATATAAAATAGAAATGCTCCTTATGATTCGTGAAGGAGCAAAGTGAGGGATCTAAAATGCGCGTATTATTAATTGAAGATGATAGAGCAGTTACTCAAAGCATTGAGTTGATGTTAAAGTCGGCTAACTTTAATGTTTATATCACTGATCTGGGTGAAGAAGGTATCGATTTAGGAAAACTCTATGATTATGATATCATTTTGCTTGATCTGAATTTGCCTGACATGTCAGGGTATGATGTCTTGCGGACTCTAAGGTTGGCAAAAATAAAAACTCCTGTCCTAATCCTTTCTGGTATGAATGCCATTGAAGACAAGGTTCGTGGTTTTGGCTTTGGAGCAGACGACTATATGACGAAGCCTTTTCATAAGGATGAGCTCATTGCACGTATCCATGCAGTTGTTCGTCGTTCAAAAGGACATGCACAATCGGTTATTGTTACCGGAGATCTCACCGTTAACCTTGACACAAAAACTGTCGAAGTTGCAGGGCGCCCTGTTCACTTAACCGGTAAAGAATACCAAATGTTAGAGCTTCTCTCTTTACGCAAAGGTACCACCCTTACCAAGGAAATGTTTCTCAATCATCTCTATGGTGGAATGGATGAACCAGAACTAAAGATTATCGATGTTTTTATTTGTAAATTGCGGAAAAAATTGGAAGCAGTCTCTTCCAGTGTAAATTACATTGATACAGTTTGGGGACGTGGTTATGTATTACGTGATCCAGTTGAAGAGAACGTACGAAAAACCGCTTAAGCAGTGAACATGCACATTGTAAAATCTCGGAGTGTAGCGGGCCGAGATTTTTTCCCGAGATCTTTTCTCTGTTAAAAGTAGAGAACTCGCACACTAAAAATCTCATATAGAAAGCGCTTAAAGCTTAAGAAGTAACCACACCCAATTTACACATATAACCTTATCGCTCATAAGTTCAATCGAAGCCACTTTTCCCAACACAGCTTAAGCGCTTCTCTCTTATTCAAAGCTTTTTTACACTTTCTAAAACAATACAACCATCACTTTCATCAATATTTATTTTCATCTCTGTCATCTGAGCAAGTAACATTGTGTAATAAAATTGGATGACATGTGCATCAACAAGCTCTTCTTGAACTTCTCCACGGAATAACGCAAGAAAATGAGGGGGTATACGGAGAGTTCTACCGAAAACCTCAAATCGAAAAGAACGTTTATTTTCTTCTTGCAAAATCATAACAACAATTTCACCACCACGAGAAACTGTTGCGTTTGCAATCAATAATAAATTAAGCAAAAGTTTAACTTCATCTTTTTCTAACAATAAAGAAGAAGCTTGCCATTTTAAAGTTGCTTTTTCTTCTTTCATATATTGTTGAGCAACCTGCTCTGCAGTCCGTGTATCTATTTGTCCTCCACTTGCACCAGCAAAACCAAAAGCCAATCGCGCAAATTGTAGACGTGCAGCAGCACTCGCAACGGATAAACGCACCAATTGTAAAGCATCTTCTTCAGCTCCTCCTTCATCATAAAGCTCCATTGCATTTTGAATAGCCCCCACAGGTGAAATCAAATCATGGCAAATACGACTACAAAGCAAAGCAGCAAGATCCATAGGCTTCAAAGAAATATCTAACGTCATAATGATTGAAAACTCCTAGATTCAAAAAAACAAACTTTATTTTAAAGAAAAACTCTTAACATCTGATGCATAATAGGAAACATTAACAATCATGCTAAAAAATTCAGAAATAAATTCAAGAATTTAAATAACCTTATATCTTATTTTTTATTTGAATAGAATGAAAATTCTAATATTATCTTTTTGTTTATCACTAATAAAAGGAGAAAACTCCATGGCTCTCTCTCTGCTCAAATACTGGTACAAAAATATTATATCTTTAATCTTCCTTTTATTCATCACCATAAACACTACACAAGCTCGACTAAAACCAATAGAGCAAAACGAACCTCATTATTCACTCCAAGAAATTATTGATTCTGGTCATATTTTTTTTGGAAAAACAGCCAGTGGTCTGGCTGTTGCAATTCAAAATATTTTTTCAAAATACGGTTATCCCAATGCCTATATTTTAGGAGAAGAAGCTTCTGGTGCCTTTTTTGCTGGATTAACCTATGGCGAAGGAATGGTTTTTACCAAAAGCTATGGTCAACATAAAGTTTTTTGGCAAGGTCCCTCAGTAGGATGGGATTTTGGCGGCCAAGGCTCCCGTTTAATGATCTTAGTTTACAATCTTAATGGCATAAATAATTTATGGAGACGCTATGGTGGTATTTCAGGTTCGGCCTATTTAATTGCAGGTGTTGGTTTTCATGTCCTAAAATACCACAATACCTTGTTAATCCCAATACGTACAGGAGTCGGCGCACGCCTTGGTATCAATATAGGATATTTAAAATTAACACATAGACCGACATGGAATCCGTTTTAAACGGTTTCTTATTTGAAAAGGGGTATTATGCTTATTCAATCATTTCTTTTTTTTATACTTGGAGTTGCTTTCACTTCCTGGTTACTGGTGCTTTTATCTCCTTTTATTTGGCGTAAAGCCGTTCATTTTGCGTATAAAGATGTTTGTGCGAAAATGCCATTATCACTCGCGGAAATAGAAGCAAATCACGATTTTCTTCGTGCACAACATGCTGTAGAATTAGCAAACAACCAACAAAAGTACGAATTTTTGCAAAAAAAATATGTCCAACAAAAAATACAACTGAGCCAAGTAACAGAACAATTTTATCGGCTATGCCTCCCCACAAAAGATACTCTCACCAAAGAAGCGATAGCAATCAAACAAAATATCGCCACACTATACACTTCCAAAGGAAAGACAAATGATGCGTGAAAAAGTCGCACACTATCAGCAACGCTTACAAAAAATCCAAACTCATGAGCTGGACACGACCGCCAACCACCAATTGCTAGAAGAACTCCGAGAAGAAACAAAAGAACTTGCAGCAACATTGGCAGCTCAAATAGCGCTACAAGAGGGGAATACATCACCCATCAACACATTGATTCAAAAATCCAAAAGCAAAAATGACCTAGCATCACGTATTCGCCAAAAAATAACTTTTCTCTCCAAAAGCCCTGTTAAATAAGTTATCTTTTAAAACACCTTAAATGAAGAGTAAAATCAACAAAGGTTCATTGTAACTTTCATAACCCAAATCCTTTTTACTAAACGTGACTTTTTTGCTAAGCTAAAGGACAAAGTTTCTTAGCCCATACCGTTCTGTTAAAAAATATCTTCTTGTCTAGAAGCTTCACTTTCTAATCATATCACCGCTCTAAAGGACAACATTTCATAGGTCCTAGAAAGGAAATAATACCAAAACATTGGCCACACACTCTAACAAAAAATACCTTCTAAGATGGATCACCAATAAAGCTTTGACCATAATTTTAAGGATAAAAACACGCTCTCAAGAGTGATAAAAATCTCTTATTTTTTTGATAATCATATCCTGATCCGTTTGTGTCAAGTAAGGATGCATTGGTAAACTTAAAACACACTCTCCTAAAGACTCTGAAACAGAAAGGGAATCTTTTACATAAGGGAAGTGTTTATAAGCTGGCTGTTGATGTAAAGGAGTTTTATAATAAATCATTGTAGGGATAGAATTTTTTTGTAAAAAATCTTTTAATTTATCCCGTTCTTTTACCTTAATCGTATATTGTGCATAAGCAGAACGAATATTTTCTCCTATTTCTGGAACTGTAACAATATCTCTTAAGCCATTGGAATAGCGTTGAGCAATTTCTACACGCTTTTCCATTTCATCTTCAAAAATCGCAAACTTTTCTAGTAAAATTGCAGCCTGAATGCTATCTAGGCGCGAATTCATACCAATACGTACATTGTCATATTGCGTTTCACCTTTACCATGAAACAAAATAGAGCGTAAAAGTTCTGCAAAATGATCATCATTGGTCATCATAGCGCCTCCATCACCATAACATCCTAATGGTTTTGCAGGATAAAAACTTGTAGCAGCCACATCACCAAAAGCACCACACATAGTATTATCGCTTCTCCCCCCCATAGATTGAGCAGCATCTTCAATTACAAAAAGATTTTCCTTTGCTGCTACTTGAGCAATTTGCACATAGTCAGCAGGCAGCCCAAACAAATCAACAGCAATAAGAGCTTTTGGCTTTAGACGTCCTTCTTTTTTTACCATTTCAATTGCATGAGAAAGTTTTTCAACATCAATATTGAATGTATCAGGTAAAACATCAACAAAAACAGGTTTAGCCCCCACCAAAGCAACCACTTCAGCCGTTGCAGAAAACGTAAAACTAGGACAAAAAACAGCATCCCCTGGACCAATATTTTTAGCCATAAGAGGCATCTTCAAAGCATCTGTTCCATTAGCACATGCAATCACATGTTTAACGCCAAGATATTCTGCCAACTTCTCTTCAAATTCCGTTACTTTTGGCCCCAAAATATACTTACCACTAGCGACTACATGCGCAATTGCAGAATTAATTTTATCTTCAATACGCGCACGCTGCGCCCCAAGGTCGATGAATTGCATATTAACTCCATTGATCATCACAAGAATGCAAAAGCGCTACCTATCTCTTTTATCTATCATAATTGATATCAGCAGCTGTTAAAATCCGTAAAACCGCAATAGCATCATCACCATTTGTACGAGGTGATTGACGCGTTTCAATACAATGAAGGAAATGCCGTAATTCGCAAGTAAGCGGCAAATCTTCACAAACATCAATGTAATTCAGCTCATCCATGCTAAAAGCCCACTCTTGATTTTCTTTCCAAACGGCAAAATGGTGCATTGCCAATTTACGACTCCACGGTTCCATATCATCAAAAACGAGTATAGCCTTTGTTCCAACAACAATTAAACGCCTCTCACGATAAGAACTCAAGCGTGAAGTAAAAAGATGACTACGCACACCATTTGGAAAAGTCATATGAATATGAGAAAAATCAGAAATCTGATCAACGACAGCAGCCCCCTCACCGCGAATTTCGGAAGGTTCACATCCTGTCAACGCCAAAATCATTGAAAGATCATGAGGGGCAAGATCCCATAAAGCATCACTGTGTGTGTGAAATTTTCCAAAGCCTAATCTATGAGAATAAATATATCGCACATCTCCCACATCTCCGTTTTTCACCAATTCACACATTTTTTCAAAAGCTGGATGAAAACGCAAAATATGGCCCACCATAAAAACTCGCTCATAGGCCTCAGCCTCCTGAACTTGGCGTTTAGCATCAGAAACATTCAAGGCTATTGGTTTTTCCACCAAAACATCTTTACCATTTTTAACAGCACGGAGCACATTTTGCGTATGCAATTGTGGCGGCAACGCTAATACCAGCGCATCAATATCTCGATGAGTAAAAAGATCATCTGGTGTAACAACCTCTACACCATACAGTGTTGCAAAACTAGCAGCACGATCATTATCAATATCAGAAACTGCTGCTAAAGCCCCGAGAGAGTGGAGTGTCCGTATATGATTTTCACCCCAATGACCGCATCCTAAAACCGCTACACGTGGCACCATTTTCATGCCTTACCTTACTTTATCATATGAAAATTACACTTTTACATATCGAGGATAAAATAGAATGACAAGAGAAAAGCTTAAAAACGATGCTTGACATCTTACTATTCTACCCCTTATATCCGCAAAAGATGTAATTATTGACAATTATGATTGCTTATTTTGGCGGAGTAGCTCAGTAGGTTAGAGCAGAGGAATCATAATCCTTGTGTCGGGGGTTCAAATCCCTCCTCCGCTACCATTACTTTTTTATTGTGTGTAGCTTGCCAGCAGGTTTTGTGTATGTAGCTTGCCAGCGGGTTTTGTATATTTTGACACTAGGTTTTGTACCAAT